>WTID01000204.1:0-7362 GCA_011522855.1 Flavobacteriales bacterium | reverse complement strand
CGCTGGAGATTCTGGACGCATTCGATCAAGGCCCGGAATGGCCGGCGGTCGGGCATGCGCTGGACCATGAGCAGCTCGCATTCCGAAAGGATGCGGTCGAAATCGCCGGGCTCGGGAATCCCGGAGAACTGGAGCATGGACTGCCAGCGCGTTTGGATGCGCGTGGACACTCCGGAGCAGTCGGTGTTGCGGACAGGCATGGGCAGGAATCGCTTCCCCATACGGAAGCAAGAGCCGAGGGGTTGCCCTTCGGGAGGACTATCTTGCCCGCCCGCACGGAGGACATGCCGCAGAATCCCCCTTCCCCTTGGTATGAAACGTGGTTCGACAGCCCGCATTACCACCGTTTGTACGGACACCGCAGCGGGAGTGAGGCCACAACTTTCGTCTCCAATCTGCACCGCCATTTCGGCTGGTCCCATCTCCACCTTCTGGACCTCGCCTGTGGGCAGGGGCGACATGCCGCCGCCGCGGCCACCCTCGGCCACCGCGTGGTGGGGATGGACCTCAGCGCAAACAGCATCGACCATGCCCGCATGATCCACGCCGGTCAAGAGCGGCTCACCTTTGTGGAAGGCAACATGCTCGACTTCGAGTTGGGCCAGCGGTTTGACGGCGTCCTCAATCTCTTCACCAGCTTTGGCTATTTCGATCGGAGGGAGGACCACCTCGCCGTCCTGGCGGGCATCCGGCGCCACCTGAAACCCGGTGGATTTCTCATCCTGGATTACCTCAACGTGGACTTCTCCCGTGCCCGCCTTGTCCTCGAAGAAACCATCGAACGGGAAGGGGTAGAGTACGCCATCACCCGGTCCTTCGGCGATCTGGGTCACGGGGTCCAAGGATTCATCAAGACCATTGAATTCGAGGAGGAGGGAAGGACCCATCGATTCACAGAACGGGTGTCCGGAATGGACCTGACAGAATTGACCCGGCTCCTCGAAGCGAGTGGCCTGACGGTGCGGCAGACCTTCGGGGATTACGATCTTGCCGACTGGACACCCGGGGACAGCCCACGACTCATCCTATACGCCCACGCCTCATGATGCCCGGACTTGCCCTGTTTCTCGTCGCCATCCTCGGCGCCGCCATGGGAGAAGCCATGGGGCACAGCCTGCGCCGTCAACTTCCCCTGCTCCTGGCCTTCGGCGGAGCCTTCCTGCTCGGCCTCTGTTTTCTCCACCTTCTTCCAGAGGCCTTCACGGCGAATGGTCGCGCTGGACTCTGGGTCATCGGGGGCTTCCTCGTCCAAATCGGGCTGGAGTACCTGAGCAAGGGCATGGAACACGGCCATGTCCATGGGAACCGGTTCGGCGCCGTGGCCTTCGCCAGCCTTTGCCTTCACGCCTTCATTGAGGCGATGCCCTTTGGACTCGACGAGGTGGCCTCCTCTGCCCATGACCATGGTCACGACCACGGCGGGCACCACCACCACCACCAGGGCGGGGACGGGGGCGGATGGTCCCTTTTGCTGGGCATCGGACTCCACAAGCTCCCGGTGGCGATTGCCCTCATGACCATCCTCAGGGCCACGTTGACCTCACGAATGCGCCGATGGACCTGGGTGCTCGTCTTCGCGCTGACCCCGGTGGCCGGCATTCTCCTTGCAGGTCGTTTGCCTCAGGATGCGGCAACGTTCGGCGCCCTGAACGGCCTCCTGGTCGGCATCCTGCTGCACATCGCCACGACCATCCTGTTCGAGACGGCGGACGGCCATGAGTTCAATGCGCGGAAATTCCTGACGGTTTTGCTGGGACTCGGCCTGTCCCTCTTCACGACGCGCCTCTGAACGGTTCGCGTAACCTTTTTTCAGGGCCTGGCGTAATGGGGGCAAAGCATTCCCCATGAAGCGCTTTCGCATCCGCATCACGATCAAGAAGTTCGAACGCATCGAACTGAATCGCGACCGTTACGGTTTCGAACTCTTCGAGCACTGCCTCAACTGAGGACAGGCTCAGTCAAAGAGCTCCTTCCGGATCCGCTGGGCCCGTTCCAACGCGTCCCGGTTCCACTCCCTCTCTTCCGCGCCCCAATCTGCGGGGCTCGCCATCAGAACTTCGGTCGGCAGATTGCCGACGAGATCGTCCTTGGCCATCGGGCAGCCTCCGTGCCCACCCAATGCGCCATCAAAGGCACGACATCCTCCTTTCCATGCCGCCTCCATCAGGAGGCGCGCTTGTTCTGGCCTTCCATGAAGGTGAGCCCCAAGGGTGACCTCCGGAAAGGCATCCACGACGGTGCCAAAAACGGAGTCCACCACATCCGGCGTTGCCTGCCCGACGGTGTCGCTCAACGCAATCGTCCGGATGTCCAGCTCGGCATGCAGCCGACCGCACCATTCGCCCACCATCGCCGCATGCCAAGGGTCGCCATAGGGATTGCCAAAGCCCATGCTCAAGTAGGCCACCACGGCCTTCCCCTTCCGTTCCGCTGCATTCCGAATGGCGTCGAGACGGCGCCATCCATCTTCGATGCCCCCGCCTGTGTTGCGCTGCTGGAATGTCTCCGAGATCGAGAAAGGGAAACCAAGGATGTCGGGCCGGCCGTGAGACAGTGCGTCCTCAGCGCCCCGGAGGTTGGCCACGATGGCCAAGACCTCGGTGGCCGTCTGAGGGAGGGCGGAGAGCACATCGGCCGTATCGGCCATCTGCGGCACGGCCTTCGGGGAGACGAAACTCCCGGCATCGAGCACATCGAACCCGACCTCCATCAAGGCGGAGAGGTAAGCCACCTTTCGCTCGGTGGGAATGAACTCGGGCAGGCCCTGCATCGCATCGCGGGGGCAATCCGTCAATCGCCAGGAAACCGGGGCTTTGGTGGTGACCATGGAACAAAGATTGAACAAAACTGAAACCCACGGGCACCTCACCGCGTATCGAATGACCGGTTCCGACCCTCGGATCCGCGATTCACAACGACACGCACACGACATGGACCTCCGCACCTTCAACCGGCTCCCGCTCGACGAGAAGACGAACTACATGTGGGACCACGGGAACTGCATTTCTCAACGCATGGTCGAGAACCGCTACATCCTCTGCATTTTCGAGATCAACGGCTTCTATGTCGAGGCGATCTACAGCAAGCAGAACAACCGCGTCAACGCCATCCTTCCCATCATGGGCATGGAGTCTTGGGAAGCCTATGTGGATCAAGTGATTCGGAACGTGACCGAGGTGAACTGACCCACACCCTTCCATCCCGTGGCGATCGGGCCAACAAGGCCGCATCCGACCACATCAGCCTCCCCCCAGGATCCGCTCGGATCGGAAGAGGCGCCTTCATGGAAACCCGCTCCAACACGGTGCGGGTTTTCCATTTCCATGCGGTCGAGTTCTTCGGACCATTCCGCTCGAACACACTGGCCTTCCCTTGGGCCATGACGACCACGTCTCCTCCGGGCAACGCATGAATGTAGAATGTCTCCATCCGCCACTGCCCCATGCGCAACAGACATCCTGACCCTGCAAGGGCCAGCAAAAGGCACAGCCCGACCCGCACCTTGCTGACCATCCCCAGCAGGCAACTGACAAGAAGGGTCATCCCCATCCCGATCAGGATGCCGGTTGGCACGACCAGGCGAACAGGGGGGCACAAAGCGTGGATTCTTTCCACCCCTTGAGCGGCCCCATTGGCCATCCACAACGCGGCCGGAGCCAGACTCTCCGCAATGCTGAACGGCAGCATGACCAGCAAGGCGGCAAGCAGGGACAGCAGGGGAACCACCGGCGTGGCCAAGAGGTTGGCCGGCAGAAAGGCCGTGGGAAACCGACCGAAGACCGGCAAGGTGAAGGGAGCGGTGAAGGCAGTGGCCACGAGGGGAATCGCCAAGGCCATCCGAAACCACCCTGGACGGACTTCCCGGTTCTGAAACCAAAGGAGAATGCCCCCCGTCGCCGAGAAACTCAACCGGGTGCCGAGGTCATGGATCAACCAGGGAGAGAAGGCAAGGAGAAGAAGCCCCACCACAGCCAAGATCGAAAGCCCCTTCATCCGTCTGCCCAACGCGACACCACCTCCGAGCCATGTGGCCATCCCCGCAGCACGGACGGCAGAGGGCGGCGCCCCACAGACCAGGACAAACACCCAGACTGCAGGAATGGCGAACAGGGTGCTCCAGCGCCGTCCCACCATGAACCGAAGTCCAAGCGAGACCATCCCGAGGACCAACCCGACATGGTATCCAGACACCGCCGTCAAGTGGGCCAACCCCACGCCGGAAAACGCCTCCCTGGTTGACCTGGACAGCCCCGACCGATCGCCTGTCGAAAGCCCCAACAACAAACCGGCTCCAGATCCCTCTGGAGAGTCGAATCCCATGAGTCGGTTCCGGGCATGGCGGCCCCAAGCAAAACATTGCGCCCTGGCCGCCGCGGCGAAAGACGGACCCCGTTGGATGGACAGAACCCGGTCCAGATGGAGCACTCCGGACACCCCTTTGGCCGCGAGATGGGCGGCCTCGTCAAAATCCCACGCATGGGCTTTGCAGGAAGGTGTGCGCTCTTGCCCCACCATCAGGACCTGTGTGCCCGGAATCAGTCCCAGTTTCCCCTCGACGACCCATTTCCTGCCGGATTGGTCCCGGACCAGCGACCGTTGGACCGGTCCTCTCGGAGGCCACGCCCGCAACACATCCACGGAACGAACCTGTCGACAGCGATTCGTTTCCGGTTCATCCTTCAAGCCGGAACGAGCCAGATTCTGTGTGGAGGCCATGGTCATGCCCCACAGCACGGCGCCGAGCAGGCTCAGCGGTCTCGACAGACGGCCATGGAGACAAGCCGTCCCCACGCCACCGAGCAGGAGCAAGAGAATCCATGAATTGGACGTGGACGCGCACAGTGGCTTCACCCACAACAGACCCGCGATCCAGCCGATGAACAAGGCGACAATGGGAGACCGCACAGGGCCAAGAACGCCCGGCACCCGACTCCATCCACGCCCATCACCGGACGGTTTGTCGACGCGTCAACCGAAGATGCGAGCGTCAGGAAATCCGGTTCTGGTCGAGGGCGGAGAACCGCTTGCGGCCTCGGACGAAGAAGTCCCAGACCACACTGCCTGCATAGTGGCCAGGCAGTTGTCCGACAGGCCGAGGGGAGGGGCAGGCTTGTTTTTCAAGGCGGCGTTTGCCCACCATCCGGGCCCGGTTCTTCCTGAACTCACCGTGGGCGCGAATCACCGCTTTGAAAAAGGCCGGCTTGCCCTCCATGAGGAACCGCAGGCCGGCCAATCCATCGAGAAGCTGGCGAAACAAAATCCGGCCGCGAATCCCAGGGCGGTGGTCGTTCTTGAGCAGGAGGTAAAGGTTGTTCCGGAAATTGAGGAAGGCCTTGTTGGGGCTTTCCTGTTGCAGGGTGCCTCCACCGAGATGGTAGACGTGGGCCTCCGGAGTGACCCCCACCGTCAGCCCTCGGTTCTGCATCCGCCAGCACAGGTCGATTTCCTCCATGTGGGCGAAGAAGTCCTCGTCGAGACCACCCACGGTCCTCCACGCTGCCGTCCGGACCAACAGGCAGGCCCCGGAAGCCCAGAACACGGTGCGGGCCGTGTCGTATTGACCGTGGTCAATTTCCTTCTCATCAAACAGCCGGCCGGCACAAAACATGAAACCATGGCGGTCCATGTAGCCACCGGCCGCCCCGGCATACTCAAATTCCGCCCTCCGTTCCACCGAACGAATCTTGGGCTGCGCCGCGGACCACCCTTCGGATTCCGCCGCGGCAACCAAGCCATCGAGCCAGCCCTCCGTGACCTCCACATCGCTGTTGAGCAGCACGATCCAATCGGCCGCCACACCGGACAGGAGCTGCTCCAATCCGCGGTTGTATCCTCCGGCAAATCCATGGTTCTCATTCAGCGTCACGAGATGGACGCTGGGAAACTCCCGACCCAAAAGCGCGAGACTGCCGTCGTCTGACCCATTGTCGATGACCACGACCCGATCGGCGTCGCCCGTGTGGGCCACGACGGAGGGGAGGAAACGCTTGAGGTGCGCTTCCCCATTCCAGTTGAGAATGGCCACCGCCACCCGACAGGTGGCCACTTCGGGCGTCGCGCTGCCGGTCGGCTCCATCACCTCGGGTTGAAGAAGAGGTCTTCGGGCTCCTCCCGACTGTAGGTGTCTCGGCGCCCGAGTTGATTGATGGACGTCTCCGACACCGAATGGCCCAGCTCTCGGGTCTTCAGGATGTCGAGCCAATCAGCATTCCGCAGTTCCTGAGGGTGGTCGCTGTGAAGGAGCTCAAAGCACTCGCCCACGACCTGCGGGGTGTAGAAGAGGAAGCGCCGGTTGTTGAATTGTCCCGCCTTGTGGTAATGCCAGATCTCATAGGGGTAATACTGTGTCCCGTTGTGCCGCTGGACAATGGTGTTCGGGCGTCCATAGCGAAGGAGAATCCAGCCCATGTCGGTTTCGTGGCCCTCCCGGTTGGGACAACTGCCGTATTCGAAATCCGCAATCCCGACCTCCCGCCGGTATTCGAGCCAGGCGCCCTCGGGATCAGCGGGCTGACGGACGGTCCAGAATTGATCGAGGAAAGCCTGCATGGGGCGCAGTTCAGCGCCACTGAGGGTGTACTCGATGGTCCGGCGCTCCCCGGCATCCGCAATCGGAAGCAGGGTCTCGAGGGCCGCATACAGTGTGTCCCGGTCGGTGAAGGCCAAGGCAAACGGGGACAAAGAACCCGCCGCCACGGCGGCGTCCTGGTCGGCCGCCCCGATGACCTCCACGAAGAGGCTCCGGGCCATCAGCATCGTCTGCTCCGGGGTCTGGACCTCGACGGTGAGCTCGTACAGTCCTGGATCGGGCACCGGCACCGATTCCAGCAAGGGAAGGACCGGGCGCCCCTTCTTGCGAATGAACCGTCGGGTGCTGCCCACCCAATCTCCCCCTGGCTCTTTGAATCCCGCCACGACAAGGAACGCTCCATTCAGCCCGAACTCACGATCGGTCCCGTAGAGTTCGCCGTAGAACGGAATGAACTCGGCGTCGGCCGAGATGCGCTGGTCCACGAGCGGCAGCACCTCCTTGCCGGACCGGGTCAGGCTGGTCGCGGGTTCCTGAGCAGGAGCCACCCCCTGAACCAAGAATAAATCACTGATGTCCAGTGCGTTGGGCGTGTCAATTTCAATCACAGCCTCATGGCGAAGGGGTGTGCCGTCCGGCAAGGCCACATCCGCCACTTCCAACTCGAGCACGTGCGGGCCGGGCTGGAGCGGAATTCGGGCGATGTCCACGAAATCACCGGCAGCGGCCAGTTCCCCCGTCCGGGCCGTGGCCTTCGAAAATCCCGCAACGGCTCCCGTGCTGTCGTACGCCACCACGGTCCATTGGGCGGCAGCCCGAACGAGGCTGTCCCG
>WTID01000140.1 GCA_011522855.1 Flavobacteriales bacterium | reverse complement strand
CGAGGTTGATGTCACCGGCACAGTCGACGTTGAAGACACACTGGCCGAGCTCGGCGTCCCACATCGTGCCGATGCCGCAAGCGGTTTCAGCTTCGGGGATGAGGCCCTCGAGTTCGTCGCAGATGCCGTCGCCATCGGCGTCGTTGTTGCAGTTGCCGTCACAATCGAAGTTCGGGTGAGCGGGGTAGGTGCAGGAGGCGTCGTCGACCTCAGCGTCCGCATTGTAGTTGCAGGCACTGCTGTCCATGCAGCCAGCGACCAGCGGGCAGGCCTCGCAGCTGTTCCAGCAGACGACCGGGAGGGTCGTGGCGGCGCTGATGTTGGCCACGCGGTTCACGAACTCGGCGGGATCCGTCGTGCAGGACTCGGAGCCGTCGAAGTACTCCTGGTCGCTCCAGGCGTTGATCGTGAACTTGTACTCCTGGTCACCGGCGGGCAGGTTGAAGGTGCCCGTCCAGAGGCCGTCACCGGCGTCGGTCATCGGGTTGCACCCACCGCACCAGCCGTTGTACGTGCCGTTGGTGTAGACAATGTCCCCGTCGGCCAGACCGCGAGCACTCAGGTCGACCTGGAAGGTCACGGCGTACAGGCACGAACCGTCGTCGTTCTGGGCCGCGCTGTCGTAGTTGACGGCCCCGCTGTCCGTGCAGCCCGGGGCGGACTGGCAGGCGTCGCAGCTGTTGTAGCAGACTGTGGCGAGGTCCGTATCGGCGTCAAACGTCAGGGTCCGGTTCGTGAAGCCGTCGATCGTGCTCGTGCAGGATCCGCCGGGCTGGAACTCCTCTTGCTGGGTCCATCCGTCGAGGGTGAACTTGTACTCGATGGTGCCGGCCTCGAGCGGCAGGGTCACCTCGTAGACGCCGTCGGCATCGTCATCGGACATCGGGTTGCAGCCACCACACCAGCCGTTGAAGCTGCCGTTGATGTTGACCACGCCGAAGTCGCCGTCGAAATTGTTCATGTCCACGCGGAAGGTCACGTTGTAGGTCGTGGCCGGAGGCGGCGGAGCCGAGCACGCGGCGTCACACGTGCCGAAGCAGTACTCCTCGGTCGTCGGCGCCGTGACGGCCGGCAAGAAGCGGTCGTTGTAGTTGGCGGGGTCGCCACAGTCGAGGCCAGCGAGGTCCTCCTTCGTGCCCCAGTCGCCGCCGTGGGTCGGGCTGTTGAAGAAGACCCAGTGGCCGGACGTGCCCTCCGCGATGGCGATCGTGGTGGACCAGTTGTTGTCGCCGTTGTCGGTCAGGGCGTAGGCGTCGGATCCGCCGAGGAATCCACCGCCGACGTACATGCCGTTCGGGCCCACGGTGATGTTGTCCGTGTTGACGGAGAACGTCACATCATGGAACACGCTGGGCGGCGGCGGGCAGCTGCCGTCCGTGGTGCATTCACCGAAGCAAGTGTTGACCACGTGGTTCTCGGTGATGTTGCTCAGCAGGCGGTCATTGTACTGGCCATCCGCGCAGTCCTGGCCGGAGATGTCCTCCTTGCAGCTCCAGTCCCCGCAGTTGCCGTTGAGGAACGTGTAGTTGCCGGTGTAGGGGGCAATCACCTGCTTGGTGATGGTCCAGATTCCGTCCTGATCGTCGTCGGACATGGGGTTGTCGCCCGGGAAGCCGAAGTCGGCGCCACCAGCGAGGAAGACGCCGTCAGCGGAGACGTCCTCGTTGGCCATGTTGACGTTGAACGTCACATCCACATACGTGACCTCGGTCGTGGTGCCGGAGCCATCGTCGTAGAAGTAGAGGTTGTCGAGGTAGACGTCCCACGGAGCGGTGTTGGCCGAACCATCGGCGTTGAACTGGCCGTCGAACTTCATCTGGAAGACGTTGTCCCAGACCATTCCGTCAAAGGCGGACTTGGGGAGGTCCACGCTGTTCCAGGCGCCCGGCGTGGTGGGGACCTCGACGAGGAATTCGCCAGAGCCGGTGCCGTTGTTGACCGGGGTCACCTTGAGCATGCGACCGGCATTGTCTTCGGACACCCACACGTCGACATGGAGGTGGGTCATGCTGGACAGGTTCTGCGCCGCCAGATCCGTGCCCTGGTAATTCATGCTGGGGTAGGCAAGGATGGTGTTGCCGGTACCGGGATCGTAGCTGGGGTTGACCAGCGTGTGGCCGGACTGGCCCCAGTTGGGATCGAAATTGGTGGCAATGCTGGTATACGTGTCACCATAGACGGAGGCGACGTCTGCAGCGTCCGCCGTGGGGTCGGCCGCATTGTCGGTCGGTGCGGTCGCCGGGGCCGGGGGGTCACACGATTGGGCCTCACCGTTGATGCTCAGGGCATCAAACTGAACGTCTCCACTGGAGAATTGGATTTTCACCGTGCGGTCGAACGACACGGCAGCGATGGTGGCGCTGTTGGGGCCGACAGACAACGCTTGGGGATTGCCGAAGAAGTCGCTGCCGTTGGCCGTGGTCTTGTACACCCGGTAATTGGCGCCCGCTGCGGGGAGGGAGGTGACGTTCATCGAGAACGACTGCGCGGCAGAGCTGCCGGCCTCGCTCGCGGTGGTGAGCGTCAGGACATGGGGCCAATTGGCGTTGGCGCCAGCGGAGAAGAGTTCAGAGCAGGCACTGATGGCCGTTCCAGCATCGGGAGTCGGGAAGCAGTCGTTCTGGGCCTCGCCGTTGATGCTCAGGGCATCGAATCCGATGTCTCCGCTGGAGAACTGGATCTTCACCGCCCGGTCAAAGGTGACCGCGGCGACCGTGGTGCCATTCTCACCAAGAGAGAGGGGCTGGGGGTTGCCGAAGAAGCTGCTGCCATTAGCCGTGGTCTTGAAGACCCGGTAGTTGGCACCTTCTGCCGGCAGGGAGGTGATGTTGATCGAGAAGGACTGGGCGTTGGCACTTCCCGCATCACTGGCCGTGGTGAGGGTGAGGACGTGGGTCCATGTGGCGTTGGGGCCGTCTGCAAAGAGGCTGCATTCGGCGATGGTGGACTGTGCCGAGACACTGGACCACAGGAAGGCCGTGGCTGCAAAAAGCAGACAAACGGCCCGGTTGAGCTGGATAAGCATGGTGATGAAGGTTCTGATAGTGTACAAAATACACCCATATAATGACAGATTATTCTGACAAGACCGGAAGTTTGTGAGCGTGGTCCACAACCCCCTGAATTCCGGTATGGGCGAGCTTTCTGC
>WTID01000061.1 GCA_011522855.1 Flavobacteriales bacterium | reverse complement strand
TACGCCGCAGCCCTCGCCGCCCGCCAAGCTTAACTTCGACCCATGCCCACGCAGCAAGATGTCATCACGGTCCTCAAGACCATCTTCGACCCCGAAATTCCCGTGGACATCTATGAACTCGGCCTCATCTACGAGGTCAAGTTCTCCGATGCCGAAGGCGGCCAGAAGGTGGACGTACAGATGACCTTGACCTCCCCCAACTGCCCCGTGGCCGAAAGCCTGCCAAACGACGTCAAGCAGAAGGTCGCCTCCATGGAGGGCGTCGTGGACGCGGACGTCGAGGTCGTCTTCGAACCGGCCTGGACGCAGGACATGATGAGCGAGGAAGCCAAACTGGAACTCGGATTCCTGTGATGGAGCAGGTTCCCTACAGCGAGACCTTCGATCCCGGCGAAGGCCGCGGCCTGGCCATCCTTGGATCGACCGGCTCCATTGGCACCCAAGCCCTCGACGTCGTCCGCGCCCAGCCCGGCCGGTTCCGTGTCGAAGTGCTCACCGCGGGGCGCAACGCCGACCTGCTCATCGAACAGGCCCTCGAGTTCAAGCCCAACGCCGTCGCCATCGCCGACGAAGCCCAGGGCCAGAAAGTGCGGGATGCCTTGTGGGAGCATGACATCAAAGCCTACGCCGGCCAAGACGCCATCGCCCAGTTGGTGGAAATGGACGGCATCGACATCGTGCTGACCGCCCTCGTCGGTTTCGCCGGACTCCGGCCCACGATGAACGCCATCGCCGCCGGCAAACACATTGCCCTGGCCAACAAAGAGACGCTGGTCGTCGCCGGCGAGATCGTCATGGCCGCCGCACGGGACCAGGGCGTCGACATCCTGCCGGTCGACAGTGAGCACAGCGCCATCTTCCAATGTCTGGCAGGGGAGTTCCACAACCCCATCGAGAAGCTCATCCTGACGGCCTCAGGCGGCCCCTTCCGAGGACGCGACCGGTCAAGCCTCGAAGGCGTCACCAAGGAACAGGCCCTCAAGCACCCGAACTGGGACATGGGGGCCAAAATCACGATTGACTCCGCTTCCCTGATGAACAAGGGGCTCGAGGTCATTGAAGCCCGCTGGCTGTTTGACGTGAAGGCCGCCGACATTGAAGTCGTGGTGCACCCGCAGAGCATCGTCCACAGCTGCGTGCAATTCGAGGATGGCAGCATCAAGGCCCAGCTCGGTCTGCCCGACATGAAGCTGCCCATCCAGTATGCGCTGGGCTACCCGAAGCGCCTGCAGAACGACTTCCCCCGCTTCTCCTTTGCCGATTACGCCAACCTCACCTTCGAGGCGCCGGACACGGCCACGTTTCGCAACCTGCAGCTCGCCTATGACGCCTTGGACGCGAGAGGCAGTGCACCCTGCGTGCTGAACGCCGCCAATGAGGTGGCCGTGGCAGCCTTCCTCCGCGACGAGGTGGGATTCCTGGAAATGAGCGAGGTGCTGGAGCACGCCCTCAACACGGTATCGCACGTGGCGAAACCGGATCTGGAACAGCTCTTCGATCTGGACCGGGCCGCCCGCGAGGCCGCCCAGGACCGCGTCACACGGTCATGATGTCCGCCTCCTTCGAGGAGATGCGGTCATCCACCTGCTTGCTGTAGTCGTTGGTCAGCGTCTGGACGTTGGCCTCTCCAGCCTTGATCGCGTCCTCGCTGGCCCCGTCGTCCTTGGTCGCCTTGATCGCGTCGTTGGCGTCCTTCCGTGCATTGCGGATCGACACCTTGGCGGTCTCGCCGACCGCCTTGGCCTGCTTGGCCAGGTCGCGCCGGCGCTCCTCAGTGAGGGCGGGCACGGAGATGATCAAGACCTCTCCATTGTTCATCGGGTTCAGGCCGAGGTTCGCGTTGGTGATGGCCATGGCGATGGGGTCGAGCATCGACTTCTCGTAGGCCTGGACAGTGAGCGTCCGCGGGTCGGTCGTGGAGACGTTGCCCACCTGATTCAAGGGAGTCAGGGCGCCGTAGTAATCCACCTTGACGCTGTCCAGCATGCTGGGGTGCGCCTTGCCGGCACGGATCTTCCGGAGCTCTGTGTCGAGCCGGTCCATGGCCTTTTGCATGTCCTCTTTCGCCGAATCGTAGGCGAGGTCAATCATTTCACTCATGGGTCAAACGGTCACGATGGTGCCGACTTCCTCTCCCTCCACGATGCGGAGGAGGTTGCCGGGCTGGTTGATGTCGAATACGATGATGGGCAGCTTGTTCTCGTTGCATAGGGTGAACGCGGTCATGTCCATGACCTTGAGGCCCCGCTGGAACACCTCCTCGAAAGAGAGGCTGCTGTAGCGTGTGGCGTCCGGATCCTTCTCCGGATCTGCGGAATAGATGCCGTCCACCCGGGTGCCCTTCAGGATCACGTCGGCCTCGATCTCGATGGCCCGCAACGACGCGGCACTGTCGGTGGTGAAGAACGGGTTCCCGGTGCCCGCGCCGAAAATGACCACGCGGCCCTTTTCGAGGTGGCGCATGGCCCGCCTCCGGATGACCGGCTCGGCGATGGCCTTCATCTCAATGGCACTCTGCAACCGTGTGTCCACCCCGATGTGCTCGAGCGCACTCTGCAAGGCCATGGCGTTGATCATCGTGGCCAACATGCCCATGTAGTCGCCCTGGGTGCGCTCCATGCCGCCTTCCGCGGCCTGAACCCCTCGGAAGATGTTGCCTCCCCCAATGACGACGGCCACTTCCACCCCGGCCTTGACCAGGGCTTCCACCTCGTGGGCGTACAATGCAAGTTGTTGATTGTCAATGCCGAATTGCTTGCTGCCCATCAGGGCCTCACCACTCAGCTTCAGGAGGACGCGCCGATACTTCATCGGAGCAGCAAGATGCGACCAATCTTGGCCCCGCCGCAAATGAAAACGGGCCCCCGATGTGGGAGCCCGTTCCAATGTCGTTTGAACAGCAAGAAATCAGTCGAGGCTGACCCGGCTGAATCCGGTGATGGCACGATCGCCGCCGGCAGCTTCCTTGACGTAGTCGGCCACGCTCTGCTTGTTGTTCTTGATGAAGGCCTGGTGCACCAGCGTCACCTCCTTGAACCACTTCTTCAGGCGGCCCTTGGCGATGTTGGCGGCCATCTCCTCCGGCTTGCCCTCCTTGATGGCGAGCTCCTTGCCGATCTCCAGCTCCTTGTCGATGGCAGCCTGGTCGA
>WTID01000042.1:9247-12588 GCA_011522855.1 Flavobacteriales bacterium | reverse complement strand
GTGATGGCGGCGGTGAGGGTCGTCTTGCCGTGGTCAACGTGACCGAGGGTCCCGATGTTCACGTGCGGCTTGGAACGATCGAACGTTTCTTTAGCCATGGTTTGGGTTGTTTGTGGTTTACGTAATTAAGAGATGTACTTCTGAAGAGAGCCAATGACGGGAATTGAACCCGTGACCTCTTCCTTACCAAGGAAGCGCTCTACCCCTGAGCTACATCGGCTTGTCTGGACCGTCCCGTTGGACGGACCCTGGAGCGGAAGACGAGATTCGAACTCGCGACATTCAGCTTGGAAGGCTGACGCTCTACCAACTGAGCTACTTCCGCTTTTTGTGGGGGTAATAGGATTCGAACCTATTCAGTCAGAGACAACAGATTTACAGTCTGCCCCGGCTCTCCAACTCCGGCGTACCCCCTGGAGAATCATTGGTCGGTGTATGGAGCCGGTGGAGGGATTCGAACCCCCGACCCGCTGATTACAAATCAGCTGCTCTGGCCAACTGAGCTACACCGGCCTGTGTCAAAGAACAGGGCCCAAAAAAGCCCTCCCCGATTTAGGGAGGGCAAATGTAGTGTAGAAAACCGTGGGTACAAGGGGGAGAAACAAACTGTTCTCCCGCGTTTCGCAAACGCCTCAGGCCGCCTTGTTGCGGGCCTTCTCAAGCTGCCTTCTCAGGGCCTCGACAACGTCAGCCGTGGCCTCCTCGAAACTCCTCGCGCGACGCCCACTGTGCAGGTCCGGACCCGGCAATCCCAGCTTCACTTCGACCCGCTTGTTTTCCCGTTCGTCATCGCGGTCCACCCGGAGGTAGACATCGGCTGTCTGGATGCCGGGATGAAAGAGGGTCAGCTTGCGGAGCTTCTCCTCAATGAAACGGATGAGGGCCTGATCGGCCTTGAAGTGGATGGATTGGACTTGGACTTGCATGAAGGGTAACCCTTGAAAAGTGAGACTCAGAAGATGCCTCGCGAATCAAGTGGTGACCCTCTGTGCGCGTCCTTCAGGCGCCCCGTAGAGACGTGGGTGTAGTGCTGGGTTGCATTCAGGCTGCTGTGCCCGAGCAATTCCTTCACTGCGTTGATGTCCGCCCCACGGTTCAAGAGATGCGTGGCGAACGAATGCCGGATGACGTGCGGGCTGCACTTGCTAAGCGAGCTCGTCTCCGTAATATAATGGTTGACGCGGCGGTAAACAAAGGCTGGATACAGTTCCCGACCACTGTCCGTGACAATCAGGAATTCGCTGACACCGGGACGGTTCCGCATGTATTCCTCGGCGAGATCAAGCAGGGCCTCCGATACCGGAATCAGACGCTCCTTGCCGCCCTTGCCGGACACCTTGACGGTCCGACGGCTCACTTGAACGTCGGCGTGCTTCAGTTTGATGAGCTCATCCTGGCGCATGCCCGTCTCGTAGAGCAAGGTCATCATAAGGCGGTCCCTCAGGCCCGCCCAACTGTCCGGGAAGATCGAACTGTCCAACAGGGCCTCCATGTTGCGTTCGGGCACGACCTCGCGGACTCGCTTTTCGAGCTTGGGAAGGGAAACACCGTTGCTGGGGTCACGGTCCGTGAAGGACATGCGACGGGCATACCGGTTGAATGTGCGGAACGCGCTGACCTTGCGGTGGATGGTTCGGGGACTGCGGCCCTCCTGCATCATGTGGACCACCCAGGCCCGCACCCAATCCCCCTCGATGCCCACCAACTCGTGATGATCATACTTGTCGCTGAGGAAGCGCTGGAGCTGGTTCAGGTCCGAACGATAACAACGGAGGGTATGCACACTCCCCCTTTTCTCCTTCTCAAGGAAGTGGAGAAAAGCCTCCAAAGGCTTTTGGGGTGAGATTGAAACAGACATTTGGTTTGGTTACGGCTAATATTACCCGACCAAACCCTTTGGGCCAAATTATCAGCCCATCAATGCCTTCTTGTTTTTGTAGACGGCTTTCTTCATCGCCTCGCGACGTACCGTCTTCGGCTTCACGTACTCCTTCCGGGCACGCAGCATGCGACCTGTTTTGGTGCGATCGAACTTCTTCTTGAAGCGCTTGAGCGCCCGTTCGATGTTTTCTCCCTCCTTGACCGGAATGATGAGCATGATGGAAAATTGGGACGGCGAAGATAGTCGAAATCACGGACTTCCCCACCCCCTCACGAGGATTGGGCTCCATTCCGAATGAGGCCACGCGAGATGACGAGCTTCTGGATTTCACTCGTGCCCTCCCCGATCGTGCAGAGCTTGGCATCCCGGTAGTGCTTCTCCACCGGGAATTCCTTGGTGTAACCGTAGCCTCCGAAGACCTGGATGGCGTCCGTTGCCACCTGGACGCACATCTCCGAGGCCTGGTACTTCGCCATGGCCCCAAGGCGGGTCACATCCCCGCCGTTTTCCTTGGCCCAGCAGGCCTTGTGGACCAGGTTCCGCGCTGCCTCGATGCCGACAGCCATGTCCGCCAACTTGAATCCGATGCCCTGAAAATGAGCGATGGGTTGACCGAATTGCTCGCGCTGTTTGGCATAGTTCCGAGCCGCGTCGAAAGCCCCTCGGGCGATGCCCAGCGACAGCGCCGCAATGCTGATCCGGCCTCCGTCGAGAATCTTCATCGCCTGGATGAACCCCTCTCCCACTTCGCCCAGCACGTTGGCCGCCGGAATGCGACAGTCCTCGAAGACGAGTTCGGCCGTCTCGCTGGCGCGCATGCCCAGCTTGTCCTCCTTCTTGCCGCCCCGGAATCCGGGTGTTCCCCGCTCCACGACCATGGCCGTGATGCCATGGCTGTCGAGCAATTTTCCAGTCCTGACCAGCACGACCGCCACTTCTGCCGTGATGCCGTGGGTGATCCAGTTCTTGGTCCCGTTCAGCACCCATTCGTCGCCTTCCCGGACGGCGGTGCACCGCATCCGCATGGCATCCGATCCGGTGCCCGCCTCGGTCAATCCCCAGGCTCCGATGTGCTCGCCGGAGGCGAGTCGAGGCAACCATCGCTGCTTCTGCCCTTCCGTACCAAACGTCAATATGTGATTGGTGCACAGGCTGTTGTGTGCCGCCATGCTCAGGCCCACCGCCCCGCAGACGGAAGCCAGCTCCTCAATGGCCGCGACGTATTCGAAGTACCCGAGACCGGCGCCACCGTATGCCTCCGGCACCAGCATGCCCAACAAACCGAGCTCGCCCATCCGCGAAAAGGTGTCCCGAGGAAAATGCTGGGCCTCGTCCCACTCCATCACGTGGGGCAAAATCTCCTTGGTGCTGAAGTCGCGCACCATGTCCCGGATGGCGGGAATTGTCTCTTTCTCCTCGAAGTTCATTGCGTCGGGATTGCCCTATAAATATCGTCAAG
>WTID01000042.1:0-9147 GCA_011522855.1 Flavobacteriales bacterium | reverse complement strand
GTCTCTTTCTCCTCGAAGTTCATTGCGTCGGGATTGCCCTATAAATATCGTCAAGGATGTTCTTCCCCACCGCATCCGAGGTAGGGCAATACCCGATTCCATCGGGTGGAATCGAGAATCCGACAGGATCTCAGCGTCTCCCGGCTCCCGCCGTGGTGGCCCACGAACCGGGCCAAGGTCGCCGCCTCACGACGGCCGATGCCGGGCAGCGCTTCCCACTCCTCCACGGAAAGGGAGTCCGGACACCGCCTGTGCACGGCCTCGGGACCGCACGTGAATCTCGGCATGATGGCCCTGGCGAGGCTGTCCCAGCCCAGCGCCTCGACCAGCAGGGATGTGTCCGCGAAGCCACCCCACCGCCGGCGGGCGGCCAGGATTCTCCCGCTGACCCACGGCCCCACACCGGGGAGGCCAATGAGGGTCAGGCTGTCCGCCACATTGAGGTCGACGGGACTCTCCTGACCCGCTTGGCTTGCTCCAGCCCTTCTGGGCTCCGGCAGGGATGAATCCGGTTTGACCGCCTTTGCCTTCTGGCCTTTGTCTTCACGAGTGGTGAGATCGACCGGAAACACCAACCGGTCTCCATGACGCTCCATCCAACCATCGGGCAGAACCCGCATCCGCCCCAGCACCTCAGCATTCCGGAAGCCCCCGACCGCCTGGCGATACCGCATGGCCGAGGCCGCCTGTCGGGGGCTCAGGCCGAGTCCGACCCATCCGGCCGAGTCCAGTCTGTCCACGTCAATCGGGCCCGAGGGGAACGCTTTGACCAGTCCGCTCTCGAGAGCCTGTTCGGGACCTGGAAGCCACCAGAGGGCCTCGAGCAACTCGGTCACGCCGATGGGCTCCACCGGCTCGCGCATCGCGGCCCACCACGCTTCCATCCCGCCCCACAGGAGCAGGATGACCCCGATGAGCCAGACGCCAAGCCGCTCCTCCCTCAGGAGCGGGGCACGGTGGGATTGGAAGGGAAAGCGCCTCAGTCGTAGCGCTTGATCTCGCCCGACTTCACACGACCGAGATAGTCGGCCAAATCCTCCTTGACCTCCCCAGCGAGGAAGTACAGGCCGAGGACGTTGGGGAAGCACATGGCGAAGATCATGGCGTCCCCGAAGTCGAACACACTGCTGGCGCTGATGGCGCTGCCCACAATGACAAAGAGGCAGAACACCGCCTTGTAGCTCAGGTCAGCCGCCTTGGTCTCTCCGAAGAGGTAGGTCCAAGCCTTCAGCCCGTAGTAGCTCCAGGAAATCATCGTGGAGAGGGCGAAGAGGATGACGGCCAGCGACAAGACACTGGGGAACCAGCTGATGCTCTGCTCGAAGCTGCTCGACGTCAAGCCGATGGCGTCCAGGGAACCGGACTGGGCATTGCCGAGGACCGTGACGGCGTCGAACTGACCGTAGTCCGTGATGACGATGACGAGGGCCGTCATGGTGCAGATGACGACCGTGTCGATGAAGGGCTCGAGGAGGGCCACGATGCCCTCACTGACCGGCTCATCGGTCTTGGCCGCACTGTGTGCAATGGAGGCCGAACCGATGCCCGCCTCATTGGAGAAGGCCGCCCGGCGGATGCCCTGGATCAGCACGCCGACCAAGCCACCGTACATGGCCTCCGTATCGAAGGCGCCGCTCAGGATGCGACCGAATGCGGTCGGCACAGCCCCGAGGTTGGTCAGGATGACCCACAGGGCACCGAGGATGTAGATGCCCACCATGAAGGGAACAATCTTGTCCGTCACCTTGGCGATGGACTTGATGCCCCCGAGAATCACCACGCCGACGATGACGGCCATCACGGTGCCGAAGATCCACCCCTGTCCGTACAGGAAGCTGGACTCGCCGCCGGTGACCGCGATGAGCTGCTGGGTGGCCTGGTTGATCTGCACCATGTTGCCGCCTCCGAAGGAACCGCCAATGCAGGCGATGGCGAACAGGGCCGCAAGGACCTTGCCGAGGCCGGCGTTGCCCTTCTTGGCGAGGCCGTCACGCAGGTAGTACATCGGACCGCCGGAGACCGAGCCGTCGGGATTCTGTCGGCGGTACTTCAGGCCGAGCGTGCACTCCACGAACTTGCTGCTCATGCCGAACAAGCCGGCGATGATCATCCAGAAGGTCGCGCCGGGGCCACCAAGGGACACCGCCACGGCCACACCGGCAATGTTGCCGACGCCCACCGTGCCGCTCAGGGCCGCGGTCAGCGCCTGGAAATGGGACACCTCCCCCTGGTGGTTGGGGTCGTCGAATTTGCCGCGCACCACGTCCAATGCATGACGGAACGCCCGGATGTTGACGAACTTGTAGTAGACCGTGAAGAAGAGGGCTCCGAAGAACAGCCAGATCAAGACAAACGGAACCGAGAACTCACCAATCTGGACGCTCCAGAAGATGATGGAGGTGATCACGTCGGTGATGGGCCCCATCACATTGTTGATGGCATCGTCTACCGAGGCGGCGGAAGCGTGGAAGGGCAAAAGGAACAGGGCAGTCAGCGCGGAGCTGGCGGCAATCAGGCGTTTCATGAATCGATTGGTTCGCGTTGGCCGCAATATAGTCCGCAGGTCACGCCTCCGGGGGAAGGGGGGTATCCGGAGTTTGCAGACCGAACAAACGGTTGAGCAGGCGGAGTTGGTTCTCGTTGCCGAGCACGAAGAGCTTGCAGGCGTTGTCCAGCGCCGTGTCCGGACCAGGATTGATGATGAACTCCCCAGCGGACGTCTTGACCCCAATCACATTGACTCCAAGTCGGTTCCGGGCGTCCACCTCTCCGAGGGTCGGCAGGCGGAAGTCACTGGGCAGATCCTTGACGTCAATCTCCTCGAGGTTGATCGCGTCCTTGCCCTGGATCCGGATGTGGTCGATGAAATCCATGACGTCGGGATTGACCACGAGGGAGGCCATGTGGGCGCCTCCGACCGTATCGGGCATGATCACGTTGTCGGCCCCAGCGCGGCGGAGCTTGGCGACGGAGCCGGCCTGCGAGGCCCGGCTGATCAACATGGCCTTGGCATTGTGCTCCCGCACAGACAGCACGGTGTACAGGTTGTCGGCGTCGCTCGGCAAGGTGCAGATGACGGCCCGGGCGCGTTCGACGGCAGCGGCCATCAGACGGTCATCCCGGGTGGCATCCCCTGAGATCACCAGGGGCGTCAACCCCTCGCGCAGTTGGGCCACGAGTTCTTCGTCTTTCTCCACGATGACCACCTCGTACCCCTTGTCCTTCAGGTCGGCGTAGGCCTTCTCTCCCACACGGCCGTAGCCGCACACGATGACGTGGTTGCTGAGGTTGTCGATGCTGCGTTCCAATTTCCTGGCCTTGAAGAGATCCCGGTATTCACCCGTCACGAAGTACGTGGTCACGGCTGAGATCGTGTAGGCGAAGGTACCGATGGAGAAGATGATGAGCAGGCTGGTGAAGACCATTCCGCTCGGACTCAGCTCATGCACCTCCCGGAACCCCACGGTGCTCACCGTGATCATGGTCATGTAGAAAGCCTCAATGAAGGTGTAATCCTCCAAGATCATGAAGCCCACGCTGCCCACAACGATGACCAGCGCCACCACCGTCAGCGACAGGGCGATCCGTCCGAATGTCTTGAAGCGGTAGAGCACGACGGGAAGTTAACGGGACGCCGCCAATTCAACGGACATCGCTTGCTGGAGCCGCAAGGCCTCGGCTCGGGCGGCCTCCGCAAAATCCTCACCGCTGGACGCGTACATGAGGCTGCGGCCCACGTTGACCAGCAACCCTCCAGCGAGCGACTCCGCCCAACCGGCCGCACAAACCGCCTCCAGGGTGCCGCCCTGGGCTCCGACCCCCGGCACGAGCAGGAAGCGCTCAGGGACCACCTCCCGCACCTCAGCCAGCCATTCGGGCCGGGTCGCCCCGACAACGTACATGAGGCGGTCGGCCCCGGCGTAGGTGCTGCTGACCTCGAGGACCCGCCGCCACAGGGGCTGTCCGCCGTCCGCCCCGTGGAACTCAAAGTCCTCTGCGCCCGGGTTGGAGGTGGCCGCCAGCAGGATGGTCCACTTGTCTTCGAAGGCGAGGAAGGGTTCGACGCTGTCCCGGCCCATGTAGGGCGCCACGGTCACGGCATCGGCGTTCCAGGCCTCAAAGGCCGCACGGGCATACCGCGTGGCCGTGTTCCCGATGTCCCCCCGCTTCGCATCCGCGATGCGCAGGCACCCCTCGGGAATCGCCTCCATGGTCTGTTGGAGGACATCCCACCCCTCAGCGCCCAGGGCTTCGTAGAAGGCAACGTTGGGCTTGTAGGCCACAGCGAGGTCGGAGGTGGCGTCGATCAGGGCCCGATTGAAGGCGAGGACGGCCTCCGGGCCCGAGCCCAGGTGGGCGGGCATCCGGTCCGGATCCGGGTCGAGCCCCACGCACAGGAAGGACTGCTTTTGGCGAATGGTGTCGATGAGGGTCTGACGGTCCATGAGGCGCGAAGGTATTGCCCGGCCTCTCCCCTTTTCCGTCACTCGGGGCGCTCGATGCCAGCTTGTTTCAACCGCTCGGTCCGCTCCGTGGTCCGCAGCGCCTGGACCACCTCATCCAACTCCCCGCCGAGGACGCGGTCGAGCGCATGGACCGTCAGGCCGATGCGGTGGTCGGTGACCCGACCCTGTGGATAATTGTAGGTCCGGATCTTGCCCGAACGGTCCCCAGTGCCCACCTGCGACTTGCGCTCCGCGGCCTCCTTGGCCCGGCGTGCGAGGTCCTCCGCTTCCCAGAGGCGGGTCCGCAACACCGCCAGGGCCTGCTCGTAGTTGGCGTGCTGGGACCGCCCGTCCTGACATTCCACCACCACGCCAGTCGGAAGGTGGGTGAGCCGGACGGCGCTCTCCGTCTTGTTGACGTGCTGTCCGCCCGCTCCGCTGGCGCGGAACGTGTCCTTCCGGACGTCTTTCAGGTCCAGCTCGAAGTCGGCGTGCTCGGCTTGGGGCAGGATGGCCACCGTGGCTGCACTCGTGTGGATGCGCCCTTGGGATTCCGTGGCGGGCACCCGTTGTACACGGTGCGTCCCGCTCTCGTACTTGAGGTGGCCGAAGACCGCATCGCCCGTCACGCGGGCCACGACCTCCTTGAAGCCTCCGGCCGTGCCCTCGCTCGCACTGATGCCTTCGACCGTCCACCCCCGCGCCTCGCAGAAGCGGGTGTACATGCGAAACAGGTCGCCTGCCCAGAGGGCAGCCTCATCGCCCCCCGTACCGGCGCGCACCTCGAGGATGCAATCCCGCCGGTCGCTCGGGTCATCGGGCACGAGGGCCTCCTGCAATTCGTGGGTCCATCGGGCCTGCAACGCCTCCAGCCGGGCCACTTCCTCGACGGCCATCTGTCGGAGCTCGGCATCTTCACTGCGCACGTCCTCCCTGGCGGCCTGCAAGGCGGACTCCGCTTCCCGGTACTGCCGGATGCGCTGGACGAGGGGATCGAGCTCGCTGTAGTCCCGCATCGCCATCCGGTAGGCCTCTGGATCCGAAATGACCCCCGGATCGATCACGCGAAGCGACAGCTCGCGGTGTCGGTCCTCCAAGGCCGCCAGTCGGTCCAGCAGCCCCTCCATCTCAGGAATAGTCTTCGATGCCGGCCGGACCGTGGATGGTCAGGCGTGGAGCTCCCTCGGAGCGCGCCTCCACGCGGCCCACGATGCGAGCCGCCACCCCATGCTTCTCGGCCGCGGCGATCACGGTTTCGGCATGTTCGACCGTGGTGTAGACTTCCATCCGGTGGCCCATGTTGTACACCTTGTACATCTCATGCCATGGAGTGCCGCTGTGCTCCTGGATCAACCGGAACAGGGGCGGTGTGTCAAACAGCTGGTCCTTGATCACGTGCAGGGTCTCGTCCGCAAAATGGAGCACTTTGGTCTGGCCGCCGCCGCTGCAATGGACGATGCCGTGCAGGTCCTCCCGACCGGCCTGGAACAGGTCCACCATGATGGGGGCGTAGGTCCGCGTCGGGGACAAGACAAGCTTGCCCGCATCCACGGGCACGCCCTCCACGGGATCGGTCACGTCGAAGGGCCCGGTGTAGACCAGCTCCTTCGGCAAGCCCGGGTCGAAGCACTCGGGGTATTTCTCGCGCCACCCCGGGCCGAACATGTCGTGCCGGGCGCTGGTCAAGCCATTGCTGCCGGTGCCCCCATTCCAGAGATCCTCGTAGTTCGCCTGGCCGTCACTGGCCAGCCCCACGATGACATCGCCAGCCTGGATGCGCGCGTTGTCGATGACCTCGTCGCGCCGCATGCGGCAGACGACGGTCGAGTCCACGACCACCGTGCGGACGAGGTCGCCGAGGTCGGCCGTCTCCCCGCCGGTGCCCTTGACATCCAATCCCCACTTCCGCCACTCGGCCATCAATTCCTCGGTGCCTTGGATCAAGGCGGAAATCACCTCTCCCGGGACGAGCCGCTTGTTGCGGCCGATGGTCGAGCTGACGAGGATGGGGCCCGTCGCGCCGACGCACAACAGGTCGTCGAGGTTCATGACGAGGGCGTCCTGGGCAATGCCCTTCCAAACGGACAAATCCCCTGTCTCCTTCCAATAGATCCAGGCGAGGGCGCTCTTCGTACCTGCGCCATCCGCATGCATCACCAGACAGTGCTCGTCGCTGCCGGTCAGATCGTCGGGAACAACCTTGCAGAAGGCTTTGGGAAACAGCCCCTTGTCAATGCCGGAGATGGCGGCGTGCACCTCCTCCTTGCCCGACGAGACTCCCCGCCGGGCGTACCGGTCCTCCACAGTGGAGCCGGGCGCCATGTCGCTCACTCGGGGACGAAGTCGAAGCTTGTGATCCGGAAGACCGTGCGGCGGTTCATCTGGTGCGCCGCCTCTTGCTCCTCCTCGGTGGCGAGGGCGGCAATCTCCGCGTCGCTGATGAGCGGCATGCTCTCGCCTCGGCCGAGCGGCTGCAGGCGCTGGCGGTCGATGCCCCGGTCCACGAGGTAGTT
Organism: Flavobacteriales bacterium; assembly: GCA_011522855.1. Classification (GTDB taxonomy): domain Bacteria; phylum Bacteroidota; class Bacteroidia; order Flavobacteriales_D; family Sanyastnellaceae; genus UBA8752. Next base: position 2,189 of record WTID01000042.1, on the reverse strand, counting down.
GACACAGGTCTCGGCCCGGCGCTGGCTCAGCTCCTCGTTGTAGCCGTCTCCACCGCGCGTGTCGGTGTGGGCTTCGAGGGAGATGACGAACGTCGGGTTCCGCTCCAGCAAGTCGACGAGGTAGTCAAGGCTGTCCTTGGAGTTGGTCTCGGCATTCACCACCAGTTCAGCCTGGTCGAAGACATACTGGACGAGCGGCATGGCGTAGTCCTCGTTGGTGACCACCTCCTTGAGCAGGTACTCCTTGACGAAGTTGGTCGACTTGGACAGGCCCACGGTGCTGAACTGGTCACCGGCGCTGATGTAGCCCTCCATGGAGATGTCCACGGAATACGTGCTCTCGGCGCCGATGGTCCAACGGCCGTCCTCGGCGGCGCCCTCGTCGTCGGTGGTCGCCGTTACGCTCTCCCCGTCGTTGCCGGTCACGGTCACCGTGGCGCCCACGATCGGCATGCCGGTGTCGTAGTCGTACACGTAGGGCACGTAGGCAAACTCAAGCGGCGGCATGGAGAAGGCGAAGATGTCGTCCTTGCCCTTGCTCTCCGGGCGATCGGAGGACAGGTAGCCCTTCTCCTCCTTGGGGTGGTACACCAGAGCGAAGTCATCGCTCGCCGTGTTGATCGGATACTCCATGAAGGCCGGAGCCTCGAAGTTCATGCCATCGCCCTTCCAGGTGGCCGTCATGATGTCGAGGCCGCCCATGCCGCCAGGGCGGTCGGACGCGAAGTAGAGGTCGCCGTTGCTCCGGACGTGGGGGAAGAATTCGTCGGAGGTGCTGTTGATGCCGGGGCCCATGTTGGTGGGGGCACCCCACTCCATGGAGGCATCGTTCCACTGGATGTACCACAGGTCGCGGCCACCCTGTCCGCCCTGCATGTCGCTGACGAAGATGAGGAACTGGTCGTCCGGCGTCAGGGCCGGCTGGCCGACCTGCGAGCTGTCGTCTCCGGCCTCGCGGTCGAGGATGGGCAGCTCCTCGGCGGCCCCCCAGCGGTTTCCGGCGCGCACCGTGGTGTAGATGTCACAGGGGAAGTTGTTGTCCTTGTCGACGAGGCACCGGGTGAAGTACAGGGTCTTGTACTTGGAGTCCATCGTCACGCCGCCCTCGTTGCTCGGGCTGTTGACCGTGTTGCCGAGGGGCTCGGGAATGCTCCACTTGCCCTTGCGGTCGACCTCGGCCGTGAACAGGTCCATGTAGCTCTCGCCCGTGATGGGGTCCTCTCCGCTGCCCGTGGCGCTGCTCCGGCTGGAGGCGAAAATGACCTCCTCACCGCGCTTGTCGGCGAAGGCCATGGCGAAATCGAAGCTCGGGCTGTTGACCATGACGAGCGGGTCCACCACGAACCGGCTGTCGCCCATGATGAGGCTCTCCGCCGCTCCGTTGCAGGACATGATGTAGGTGTCAGCCAGTTCGGCATCGCCTCCGGCGGATTTGTACTTCTCGAATTGCTCGACGGCATCATCGAAGTCGCCCTGTCCCATGAAGACGAGGCCGTAGTTCTTGAACACCTCCGGGTTGTCCGCGGCCCACTTCAGGTCCACGGCGCGCTTGTACCACTCCTCAGCGGCGGGCAGGGCCCGGCTCAACCGGTAGCATTCGCCGATGAGGAAGCACACGCGGCCTTTCTCCTCGAGGTCGCCCTTGAGCTTGGCGTAGGCGGCCTGGTAATCCTTGGCGGCTTCGAAGTAACCGCCGCGGTTGAAGGCGGCGTCCGCGTCAGCGGTGATGTCGTTCTGGGCGAATCCCTGGAGGGTGGCCAGGGCGAAAACGAGGGCGAGCGCGGTGCTCAGGCTGGCAGGACGCGCGAAATGCAGGTTCATCATTCCCTAAGGTGCTTTGCAGGCGAATGTAAGAAGGCCCCGGAACTTCGCGTGCACGAATCCGAGGCCTTCTCAGCAGTTGTTCAGATGCGATCAGCGCGTGAAGAGCAATTCACGCAGTTTCGGGAAGGGCCAGCGGCCGTCCTCGGTCAGCTTTTCCAGCTGGTCCACCTGGACGCGCACCTCTTCCATGAGCGGCTTGACCACCTCAGCGTAGCCCTTGGCCACGGTGTGCAGGCCGTCCATTTCATTGACCTTGCACCGCTCCGTGCGGAGCTTGTTGACCACTTCATATGTCGCAGACACGCCGGCGGACAGCTCTTCCAGGATGCCGCGTTGTGCGACGGTCATGGCATCGGCCTGGCTGT
>WTID01000022.1 GCA_011522855.1 Flavobacteriales bacterium | reverse complement strand
GATGCCGAAGCCTGGCGCCTCAACGGCGCACGCCCTCCTGCCCTGCTCCGGCTCCGCAAGCCGCTCAGGAAATTGGGACAGTTCGCCGGCCGTTGACCGGCAGGGACAATCAGCGGATGCTGTAGTTGGGTGCCTCGCGCGAGATCATCACGTCGTGCGGGTGGCTCTCCTTGACTCCGGCGGAGGTGATGCGGACGAACTTGGCGCCGTGCAGGGCCGGAATGTCCTTGGCCCCCACATAGCCCATGCCGGCCCGCAGGCCGCCAATCACTTGGTACATGACCTCCTGGACCGTGCCCTTGTAGGGAACGCGGCCCGAGATGCCTTCAGGAACGAGCTTCTTGAGGTCATCCTCGGCGTCCTGGAAGTAGCGGTCCTTCGAGCCCTTCTGCATGGCCTCGAGGCTGCCCATTCCACGGTAGCTCTTGAAGCGACGGCCTTCGTAAATGATGGTCTCGCCCGGGCTCTCCTCGGTGCCGGCCAGCATGCTGCCCACCATCACGGAATGGCCGCCTCCGGCCAGCGCCTTGGCGATGTCGCCCGTATAGCGGATGCCACCGTCGGCGATGAGCGGCACGTCGGTGCCGGCCAGCGCTTCAGCGACGGACATGACCGCACCGAGCTGCGGCACGCCCACCCCGGCGATGACCCGGGTGGTGCAGATGGAGCCGGGCCCGATGCCCACCTTAACGCCGTCAGCGCCCGCCTCGACGAGGGCCTTGGCAGCCTCTCCCGTGGCGATGTTGCCGCAGACGATGTCGGTGTCCGGGTACGCCTTCTTGACGTGACCCAACATCTCGATGACGCCGCGGCTGTGGCCGTGCGCCGTGTCGATGATGAGCGCGTCCGCCCCGGCGTTGACCAGCGCCTCGACGCGCTCCATGGTGTCCCCGGTGACGCCCACTGCGGCAGCGCAACGCAGGCGGCCGAACTGGTCCTTGCAGGCGTTGGGATACTCCTCAAGCTTGATGATGTCGCGGTAGGTGATCAGGCCCACGAGCTTGCCCTGGGCGTCGACCACGGGCAGCTTCTCGATCTTCTTGTCGCGGAGGATTTCCTCGGCGCGCTTCAGGTCCGTCCCGTTGGGGGTGGTGACGAGCCCCTCGGACGTCATGACCTCAGCGATCGGGCGCTTCATGTTGTCTTCGAAGCGCAGGTCCCGGTTCGTCACGATGCCCTTGAGGAAGCCACTGTCGTCCACCACGGGGATTCCGCCGATGCGGTGCTCGGCCATGATGTGCCGGGCGTCACCGACCAGGGCGTCGACCGGCAGGGTGATCGGATCCTGGATCATCCCACTCTCACTCCGCTTCACCTTGCGCACTTGACCGGCCTGGGCCGCGATGGTCATGTTCTTGTGGATGACCGCAATCCCTCCCTGACGGGCCATCGCGATGGCCATGTTGGCCTCGCTCACCGTGTCCATGGCGGCCGCCACGACCGGGACATTGAGGACGATGTTGCGGGAGAACCGGCTGCGGAGGTCCGTGTTGCGGGGCAACACTTCACTGTAGGCCGGGACGAGCAGGACGTCGTCATAGGTGAGTCCTTCTCCGATGAACTTGGGGTTGAGATGGGGGGCGTCGGCGGGCATGGGGGCGAATCGGGTGCAGTCCGGATATTCGAGCAAAAGTAGCCCCCAATTCGCTGGGTTCAAGCCCCTTTCGGGCACCGGTTTTTCACGGTCTTCGCACCACCTGCACATGGCCCATCCGGGCCACCACCCGACCGGCGCCGTCCTGGATGCGGAGGGTGTAGGGATAGAACGCCTCGGGCAGGAGCGCACCGTCCTTGGTCCCGTCCCATGCGGCGTCGGGATCCTCGGTGGTCCAGATCAAATCGCCCCACCGGGAGAAGACGTCCACGCGGTATTCCGTGACGTCGGCAAAGGCGACCGACGGCTTCCACGTGTTGTTGAACCCATTGTACACCAAGGCATTGGGGATCCACACCACCGGCGGCAGGGTCAGGCAGACCTCGTTGGAGATGGAGGCCCACCCGCTGTCGGTCTGCTCTGCCCGGACGCGGTAACAGAATTCACCCGGCGCATCGTATTGGTCCTCCAGTTCGTCGTCATGGGAGAAGTCGAATGCCCCGAAATCCTCGATTTCGTCGAGCGCTCCGCCGAATTGAATCCCGCGCATCAGCACCTGCCGGTCCCGGGGCACGTCCCACCCCTCGAAGGGGGTCCAGGACAACGCGTTGGCGAGGCGGTCCTCGAGCACGGTCCCTGTCAGGTAAACGGTCTCGGCGATGGACGTCCCGAGCACGGAATCGGCGCACGCGTTGACCACCTTGAGGTAGTACTTGTATTGACCCAACCCCCCCTCGATGGTGCTGTCCAGCATCTGGATGGGACCGCCCGTCGACCAGCGGCTCGTGACGTACTCGTAGTCGTCGTCATACGGCTCGTTGCGCCAGAGCTCATAGACGTGCGGCTCACTCGAGGACGCGTCCACCTCGGCGCGCAAAACGGCCACCGAGTCGGTCACGATGCTCACCTCGTTCCACCGAATCCACTCCGGTCCTCCGGGGTAAGTGAAGAGGTTCTCGGCCACATTGGACGACTGCGTCCACGGGCCCTGGGCGGCGTGGGCGATGACGCGGTACCGGTACAGACTCCCGATGGTGGCCCCGACGTGCTCGTAGATGGTCAGGGTGCCCGGCACCACATCGAGCAGTTGGGGCCCACTCTGCACGCCATCCTGGGTCAACTCGCTGATCCAAATCTCATAGCGGTCGACGCCGCCGGGCCAATGCAACACCGGCGACCACTGCAGGTCCGCCCGGTCGGTGCACTGGGTCCAGTCCACGTCGAGGTACGTCGAGGGGGCGCAGGCCGGATTGGCGGCCCCGGGGTCGGGCACCCCCCCCACATAGCAGCTGTCGAAGGCGGCGATGTTGTAGTACTCGATGGTGTTGGCCACGTTGCTGAACGGGTTGGTCCAACTCAGCTGGGTGGGGTCCTCGATGGTGGTCAGCACGGTCTCGATGGATCCCGAGCAGATGTAGACGATGTAGCCGGCCACATCCGGCTCCGGACTGGGCTCCCAGCTGATCTCGGCGAGCCCGCTCAGCGAATCGACGTCGATGGCCACGATCTGCGGCGGACTCGGGTCCACCTCATCGGACACGGCGACCGAGGCCTGGTTGGAC
>WTID01000130.1:34782-37824 GCA_011522855.1 Flavobacteriales bacterium | reverse complement strand
AGCCCGGACAACAACAACCCGGACCAGCTGTACATCAACGATGGCAGCGACCACCACTGGGTGTGCTTCGACCTGCAGGGCATCGAGTCCAACGCCGATGCGGTGGGCGCCCAAGTCGCCATCTACGGACCCTGGGGCGTTCAGCTCCGCGACGTCCGTGCCGGCGAGAGCTACGGCATCACCTGCACGACCCACCCGCACTTCGGTCTGGGCGAGGCTGACCACATCGACAGCGCCGTGGTGCACTTCCCGAGCGGATTCACCACCACCCTCGTCGATCCCGCCATCGACACCTACCACAACGTCATCGAGGCTCCTTGCCAGATCGGCGCCTTCGACCTGACCCTGACCGGGGCCAACGTCATCTGCCCGGGAGAGACGGTGACCATCGACGCCCCGATGGGCTACGCGACCTACGAGTGGAGCAACGGCGAGATGGCCCTCGGCATCACCGTGGGAGAAACCGGCAACTACACCGTGCTCGTCTATGACCAGGATGGCTGCGCCGGCATCTCCAACCCCATCTCCATCGAGGTCTACGAGCCGGAGGTCCCGACCATCACGGTCGATGGTGACCTCAAGTTGTGTGACGGCGAAAGCGTGACGCTCATCTGCAGCGCGGCCCCCGGCTATGCCTGGAGCACCGGCGCCACGGACCAGAGCATCCAGATTTCCGAGGCCGGCACCTACAGCGTCTCCATCGACGGGGAATGCGCCGAGCCCACCGCCTCCGAGGACATCGTGGTCGAGGTCTACGATGTGCCCGGCACCCCCACTGTGGAAGACACCGAGATTCCCGCCCCGGCCAGCACGACACTGGAGTTCACAGGGTCCGAACTTCATTGGTACGACAGCGAGACCGCGGAAACCCCCGTTTTCGTGGGCAACAGCTACACCACGGACGTCCTGACCGAGACCACCACCTTCTGGGTAGAGGATGTCCTCAACCACGGCCTCGAAACCGCCATGGGCGGCTCGTCCGCACAAAGCGACGGCCAGTACCACAACAACAGCAACTACTGGCTCCGCTTCGACGCCTACGAGGATCTCGTGATTGAAAGCGTCAAGGTGTTCGCCAATGGCACCGAGGACCGCACGGTCGCCGCCATCGACGCCGCCGGCAACATTCTCGACCAAATCACGGTGACCATTCCCGACGGAGAGAGCATCGTGGAACTCGGGCTCATCGTTCCCGCCGGCACGGGCCATGGTCTCCGGAGCCTGGACGGCAACCCCCAACTGTGGCGCGATGGACAGGGCAGCAACCTCAACTACCCTTACGAACTGGGCGATCTGGCGACCATCACCTCCAGCAGCGTGAACAACCCCAACAACGCCACCAACTACTACTACTTCTTCTACGACTGGACGGTGAGCACGCAGGGCATCGCCTGTGCCTCCGACCGCGTGCCCGTGACGGTCACCGTGACCACCACCGGCGTGGCCGACCTCACCGTGCTGGACGGCGGACTTCAAGTGTTCCCCAACCCCTCGGAAGGGCAGGTCCAACTCCAGTGGGAAGTGGCCACGGGCGCCGTGCGCTGTGAGGTCCTCGATGCCTCCGGCCGTGTGCTCTTCCAGCGGGAAGCCGCCGGTCCGAACCTGCTCGGCACCCTCGACTTCTCAACCCTGCCCAAGGGCGTTCACATCCTGAAGCTCACGCAAGGAGGCCGCACCGCCACGGCGCGCATCGTCCTCCGCTGATCTCCATCCACCGGTTCAAGGACCCCGCCCGGCAACGGTGCGGGGTTCTTCTTTCCTTCACGTCATGACCCGCCCAGCTGGCTTCGTTCTTCTGCTGCTGGCCATCGCCTCCACGAGCGCGGTGGTCAGTCTGACGGCGAGCGATGCCCAGAAGGCGACCTATCACCATGGCTTGGAGGGGGTGGTGTACAATGACCTGCTCGGCGGTTTGCCGGACACCTTGAATTCCCTGTTTCAAGGCTCAGGCAAATGCGCCGGATGCCACGCCGAAGACCCCAACGAACTGGCCTCCATCGCCGGACAAACGTTCCCGATGGAGCCCATGCCCGACGGCTGGGACGTCAACGTCGTGGACGACTGGCGGAGCTCGCTCATGGCCAACAGCACGAAGGACCCCTTCTGGCGGGCCAAGGTGCGCCACGAGGTCATCACCAATCCAGGCCACGCGGCCGGACTCGAGGACAAGTGCACCAGCTGCCACGCGCCCGTAGGCCATTTCGCCGCCCACCACGATGGCGCGGAATACTATTCACTGCTGGAATCCCTGACCGACAGCCTCGCGCTCGATGGGGTCAGCTGCGCCGTCTGTCACCAGCAAGACGCCGACGGCATCGGCACCCGGTTCAGTGGCGAGATGACCTTCGTCGAAGACACCATCTACGGCCAGTACGGGGGCGGCAAAGACGACTACCCCATCCAATGGCAACCCATGTTCAACTTCGTCGGGCTGATGCCGGTCTATGGGGAGCACATGACCCGGTCGGAGAGCTGCGCTGCCTGCCACAGCCTGGTCACCTCCAGCGTCGACCTCGACGGGGAGTACACCGGAGCCACCGTCATCGAACAGGCCACCTACCACGAATGGGTCAACTCCGTTTATGAGTCCGGCCCGGAACAACAGGAATGCCAAGGGTGCCACATGCCACAGATTGACGGCCCGGTGGGCATCGCAAGCGGCTACGCCTGGCTCCAGCCCCGGTCACCCTACAGTCTGCACTACTTCGTCGGGGCCAACACCCACATGCTCCGTATGCTACGGAACAACGTCGATTCTCTCGGGCTCGCCGCATCGGAAGCCCAATTCGACAGCACCATCGACCGCACCCTGACCATGCTCGAGGAGCAGACGCTCGACCTCGAGGCCGAGCTCATCCTCGACGATGGCTTGCCCCGGGTGGATCTGCTTTTGACCAACAAGGCGGGACACAAGTTCCCCTCAGGCTATCCTGCCCGGCGCGCCTGGGTCGAGGTCAAAATCAGTGGGGAGGACGACCAGACGCTGTTCCATTCCGGTGCCTGGAGTCCCGAAACCGGACACATTCTCGGCCAAGAGGACGT
>WTID01000130.1:0-34682 GCA_011522855.1 Flavobacteriales bacterium | reverse complement strand
ACCGTGGAGTGCACCGTCTGGTATCAGGCCATTCCGCCCAAATGGGTGGCCCCGATGCTCGAACTCCAAGGGGACAGCCTCATCGATGGCTTCCGCCAACTGTATGCCGAGTTCGCGCCCCTGCCCGAACGCATTGCCGACGCCACCCTCGAGGCCATCCTTGACGGCGTGCAAGAGCAAGAAAAAAGAGAATTGATTGCTTGGCCCAACCCATCCGAAAGCGGCCGCATCCAAGTGGAAAGCCAACAGGCATTAGGGAACTACATCCTGCTCGATGCCACCGGTCGACAGGTGGAATCCGGACAGTGTCCCCAAGGGAGACTCGCTTTGCAACTCCCGTCGGCCGGACGATACATCCTGCGGACGGAAGCGGGCAGCATCACCCTCCTTCGGGAGTGATCAAGCGTCGTAGTCCAGGACCACAGGACAGTGGTCCGACCCGTGCACCCCGGTCAGGATCTCCGCTGGACCACAGTGGGACAACGCCTCTTTGGAGGCCAAGAAATAATCCAATCGCCAGCCGACGTTCTTTTCTCGCGCCCCTCCGCGGTAGCTCCACCAGGAGTATTGGACCCGATCCGGATTCTGGTGTCGCCAGACATCCGTGAAGCCTCCGTCCAACATGGCGGTCATGCCGTCAATCTCATCCTGGGTGTAGCCCGGGGTCTTGTTGTAGTTCGGCTCCGGCCGGGCCAGGTCGATGGGCTGATGGGCCACATTCAAATCCCCGCAACACACCACGGGCTTCTCCCGCGCCAGCTCCTGCAGGTAGGCGCGGAACGCCACATCCCACTCCTTGCGGAAGGGCAGCCGCTTGAGCCCGGAAGAGCTGTTGGGCGTGTACACGGTCACGAAGTGGAAGCCGCCGAAATCCGCGGCCGTCACCCGGCCTTCATCGTCCATTCCGTCGACGCCGATGCCATGGGTCACGGATTCCGGCGCCTGACGGGACAGGATGGCCGTGCCGCTGTATCCCTTCTTGACCGCACTGGAACTGTGGATGTGCCAGTCACCACTGAGACCGAACAGGGCCTCCCGGACTTGGTCGTCCTGGGCCTTGGTCTCCTGCAGACCGAGGACATCCAGTCCACTGCCGGCCAACCACGATTCGAAATCCTTCTTCACGACGGCGCGCACGCCATTCACATTCCAGGTGCCGAGTTTCATGGGCGCAATCTCGCCCAGCGACCTCACATTCAGGCCATGCCAGGTGGGCGCCCCCAGCCCTTGGCCACGAGATGACCCAAGAGCGGCCCGAGCTCGGTCGAGTGCGAGACCACTCGGCGCACCTGCAGCATCTCCATGAAGTGCTGACCCTCGTTGGACAGCCCCGCACTGTGGTCCATCCGCACGAGGTGACTGAACTGGTCCGTCTGTCCCACATCGAGCAGACGGAACTCCTTGAGGAGCGGCTCAAAGCCCACAATGAGCCGCCGGCCATCCACCTCTGCGAGTTCCAAGAAGTGCGGCATCGTCAGGAATTCGAGCTGCCACGGGGCCATGAAGCCGAGCGAGAAATAGGGGTAGTACCGCTCCGTGGATGGGATGCCACAGGCGGTCAATCCCTCCTTCAACTCCTCCATGGCCGTGCGGACCTGATGGCCCGTGGTCAAGGACGAGTCGAAGTTCCGGTAGGATCCCCACCGCTTGGTGGGCGTGTAATATTCGAACTCCCCCAGAGAGAGCTTGTAGTCGAAGTCGGACGGCAAATCGAGGACGTACCCCGGATAGTACCATTTGAACCCGGCGGAACAGCCGAATTCGATTTCCTTGAGCATGGTGTAGATGCCCAACCCGTACTGCCGATAGTCCGGGTGCTGGAGCCCGATGAGGCTCGCCATGGACCGCTCGCCCATGTCGAAATAGCTCACCGCCACCAACTGGTCGCCATCGTAGACGCACACTTCGCGCGTATCAAAGACTGTCCTGTGGAAGCCGCTCGTCAGATACTCGTTCAAGGTGGGGTGGATGAATCCCTTGAAACGATCCTTGTGAAGGGCATACAAGGCTTCCTTCTCGGCGTCCGGCTTGGCGCTGCCAATGCTGAAGGTGAAGCGCCGGTCACACCGGGCCAAGCGCTTGCGCTGGCTCTTCTTGAGCGCGAAGCGGTCCAGGTTCATGCGGATGTTCACGACACCGAAAATGCCGGACTCGATGCAGAGCAGGTCCACCTTGTACAACATGACGCTGCCGCGAAACCACCCCGACGCCAAATACTGGTCGTAGCGCTGGGGGGCCAACTTGCGGGGAAAATGCGTCTGGACGAGCATCACCGCCCAAGATACGGCACGACGGGGGTCAGAGGTATCGGGAAATCCACTTGGCCAGCGCCTCCTTGGCCGGGCCGAAAGGAGGGAAGGAGAGGGGCACCGCCGTCAGGGGCAGCCGCTTCCTGAGGACGCTCCGACGGTTGGAGAATTCATCGAAGGAGGCCCGTCCGTTGGAGCGTCCTGCGCCACTGGCCTGGACCCCACCGAAGGGCAAATCCGGATTGGCGATCTGGACAATGGTCTCCCCAATGCCGACCGTGCCCGAGCGTGTGGCCGCCAGCCACTGGCGGACACGCTTGCGATCCGTGGAGAAGATGTAGAGGGAGAGGGGCTGGTCCTTGACGTCCGCCACCCTGCCGGGCACTTCCAGTGGGTCCGACCAGGTCAATACGGGAAGCAAAGGACCGAACACCTCTTCTTGCATCACCCGCATGTCGGGCGTGACCCCAGTCAAGATGGTCGGTTCCATGAAACGCGACCCGCGATCATGTCGGCCACCGTGCACGATGGTGGCGCCTTTGGACACGGCATCCTCCAACGTCTCCACCAGGCGGTCGAACTGCCCCTCATTGACCACCCGGCCATAGGAATCTGACGCAGACTTGTCTTCTCCGAACCAACCGTCCCACCGGCGCACCAGCGCGGCCACCATGTCGTCCACCGCCGTGTCCTTGATGAGCAAGTAGTCCGGGGCAATGCACACTTGACCCGCATTCAGGGCCTTGGCCCACCCCACGCGTCCGGCCACGAGGTCCGGGTTCATGGTGCCGTCGATGATCGCCGGGCTCTTGCCCCCCAACTCCAGGGTCAGCGGAGTCAGATGTTCCGCAGCCGCACGAATGACCTTGCGGCCGGTGACCGTTCCACCCGTGAAGAAGATGTGGTCGAACGGCAGGGTCGTCAGGTGTGCGGCTTCCTCCGGCCCGCCCAACAACACCTGGACGCGATCCGCCGGCAGCGAGGCCTGCATCCACTCGGCCATGACCTGGGAGGTGGCCGGCGCTTGCTCAGGCGGCTTGACCATGACCCGGTTGCCGGCAGCCAAGGCGGCGATCACCGGCTTCATCGTCAGCAGGAGCGGGAAGTTCCACGGTGCGATGACGAGCACGACCCCCTTGGGCTGGTTCACGATTTCCGATCGGGTCCCCAGCAGTTGAATGGGCGTCGGACGCCGCTCAGGGCGCATCCAATCCCCGAGGTGCTTCCGCATGAAAGCAATCTCCTTGCGGATGGGAAAGAACTCCGTCAGCCGGGCTTCCGCTTCCGGTTTTCTGAGATCCTGGTGCAAGGCCTCCAAGAGGGCGTCCTCGTGGTCGCGAAGCCCGCGCAACATGTCGGCCAGCAAGGCACGCCGCTCGCGCAGGGTGGAGGCGGGCTGCTGCCGATGGGCCGTCCGAAGGGCCTCAAAGGCCGAAGTCAGTTCCTCGTCGGTCAATCTTTCAGCAATTCCTTGATGCTGCCGACGCTGCCGAGCATGCCACTCGCTTCGTAAGGCATGAAGACGACACGGGACTTGTCATTGGAGGTGTCCATCATCTTCTCGAGCGCCTCGACATAGCGGACGGCGATGAGATACTGGGTGGGATCCGCCTTGGTCTGGGCCACGGCTTCGGCCACCTTCTTGATGGCCTCCGATTCGGCCATGGCCACCTTCAGGCGCGCCTCGGCCTGGCCCTCAGCCTGCAAAATGGCCGCTTGGCGCTCACCTTCAGCCTGGTTGATGTCGGCCCCTTTGCGGCCTTCCGCCTCGAGGATGGCGGCCGTCTTGGTTCCCTCGGCCTCGATGATTTGAGCGCGGCGGCTGCGTTCCGCCCGCATCTGCTTCTCCATCGCCTCCTTGATGTCCTGAGGCGGATTGATGTCCTGCAGCTCCACGCGGTTGACCTTCACGCCCCACTTGTTGGTCGCTTCGTCCAGAATCGCCCGGAGCTTGGTGTTGATCGTGTCCCGGCTCGACAGACACTCATCGAGTTCCAATTCACCCAGCACGTTTCGCAACGTGGTCTGCGTCAGCTTCTCGATCGCGTTGGGCAGGTTGTTGATCTCGTAGACGCTCTTGACCGGATCGACAATCTGGAAGTAGATGAGGCCGTTGATTTCGGTGACCACGTTGTCGCGGGTGATGACGCTTTGGCGCGGGAAATCGAACACCGTCTCCCGCAGGTCAATCCGCTCGAGCATCTTGAAGGCCGCCACGCGTTCGCCCATCGCGTCTTCCTTGACATAGCGCCAAACGCTGGGCCGGGGGCGGTCGATGAAAGGGATGATGATGTTGATGCCGGCGGTCAGGGTCGTTCGGTAGCGGCCGAGCCGCTCGATGACCATGGCTTCGCTCTGTTTGACGATGCGGAGACCGCGCACCACGACCACCGAGGCGAGGATGAGCAGGGCAATGGAAATGAAGGAAAAGCCTTCCATGTTGTTCAGGATTTGCTGGGGGGAATGACGATGAGCACGTTGGATTCGGCGCGGACCACCTCGAGGAGGTCCCCGACGGTCACGTTGCGGGGGTCGTTGAGACCGGCAGCGCCTTCTGCGCGATGTCCGGCCCAATCACGGGGGAATTCAATCAGCCAATCGTCTCCGTCCACGCGGCCGCGTCCACGGCCCGTCTGCGGGTCGAATGGCGCCGTGACTCGGACAAGGCGCCCAGGGAGGGCGTCGATTCCGGTCCCGACTGATTCTCCGCTGAACCAGGTGCGCATGGCAAGGGGACGGAGGAAGAGCAGGGAGAGGACGGCGCCCGCTGAGGCCGCAACGAACTGATATTCCCACCAATCGGTCACGAGGCTGGCCAGTCCACCGGCCAGGGCTCCCACGGCGAGGGAGCCGAGCACGAGACCCGGGACGAACGCCTCACCGATCAACAAGACCAGCACGATCAACGTCCACCAATGCCAATGCTCCATCATGAGGGGAAAATAGGCCAAGAACACGGCACAATCCGGTTCGGTACCTTCACCCCATGCGCTGGACCTGCCCCCTCGGATTCTCTCTTTTCCTCATCGCGTGCGGACCGACCACGGAATCGCCGTCTCCCACCGAAGAGGCGGGCAGCCCCACACCGGAATGGTCCCTGGCCATCCATGGAGGCGCCGGGCATTTCGACACCGAGCGTTTGAGTCCGGACCAACAAGCGGCCTATCGCGCTTCCCTGACCTTGGCCTTGCGCACGGGCGGCGCTGTCCTCGAAGCGGGCGGCAGCGCGGTCGACGCCGTCGTGGCCACCATCTCGGTGATGGAAGACGACAGCCTCTTCAATGCCGGCCGGGGCGCCGTCTACACGGCCTCGGGAGTGCACGAACTGGACGCGAGCATCATGAACGGAGCCGACCGCAACTGCGGAGCCATCACCGGTCTTCAGGGCTTCCGTCACCCCATCCAGGTCGCCCGCCAGGTCATGGAGGAGTCCGAGCACGTCTTCTTCAGCGGTCATGGAGCCGAGGAATTCGCCTCCGCCATGGGAGCCGAACCAGCCGAGGCTGGTTGGTTCGACACCAAAAAAGCACACGACCGGTATCTCAAGGCGCTCGATCGGGACACCACCCGAGAGAAATTCGGCACCGTGGGATGTGTGGCCCTCGACCGGGAAGGACACCTCGCCGCCGGCACCTCCACGGGCGGCATGACCTACAAGCGCCACGGCCGCATCGGCGACAGCCCGGTCATCGGTGCGGGCACCTGGGCGGACGACCGGACGTGTGCCATCTCGGCCACCGGGTGGGGGGAGTATTTCATCCGAACCGCCGTTGCCCATGACATCCACGCCCGCATGCTGCACGGCGGTGAGACGCTGGACGAGGCCGCAGAACGGACCATTCAGGACGAAATGGGGGCGCTTGGTGGCGATGGAGGCATTGTCGGCATGGACCGCGAGGGAAGCCCCACCTTCAGCATGAACACCCCGGGCATGTTCCGAGGCGCATGGCAATCCAATGGGGAGCCTGCCATCGGCTTGTTTGCAACAGACGAGGTCGAGCCCTGAACCGAAATCAGCGGACCCACACCGACGAACGGCCCAAGCGATCCGTCAACCTGACCAGGACGACGCCGTCCACCCTGCACGGAATCCGTCCCGAATGCGGGACATTTCCCCGGAACAAAAGCCGACCCGTGAGGTCATGAAGCTCCACCTCGAGGCCTGCGAAATCTTGGCCGAGGATCCGGATTCCCTCTTCCTCACGGACACATCCATACACCGGTGCCATTGTCTCGATCGATTGCAGGGGGTTGGATGGCACCTCCACCGTGCCGAACGCAATGCATCCCTGAGCGTCTTCCACGAGCCATCCAAGGAATCCCGGAGCGAGCAAGGCCCCATCGCCAAAGCCACCTGACCAAGCCACGAGGTAGGGGAAAGTGCCCCCTGATACAGACAGGGTCACTTGCGCAGTATCCGACAGGCCGGAATAGGACAGGCTGATGTCCACTTCCAGAGAGTCGGGCTCGCCGATGGCGATGGTGTCCAACACGAGGCACCCGGCCGCATCGGCAAACTCCACCGGATGGGTGCCCACCAACAGGGCATTGGGATCAACCCCCATCCAGTCTGCAGACCACGGCGGCGTTCCTCCCGAGAGAATGGCCTCGGCCACGCCTGTTTCACCCGCACAGGGTGCGTCAAGCAAATCCCACTGAATGTCCACTGGTTCCGGAATCTCCACGGCGACCACCGAATCCAGCTGGCATCCATCGGGGTGCATCCACACAAGCGAAAGTGAATCCAATGTCTCCAACGCCCACCATCCATCGGCAGGGGGAATCTCCCCATTGACCGTGACCGTGCCCGAATCTGGAGCAGACCATTGGACCAGCGCCGAATCCCAAGGGCACACGGCCGGAGAGACCGTCACCTCCAATGTCGGAATGGGCTCGACCGTCGCACCCACCATCTGGGTCCAGCTGAATCGGCCGTCCCACCACGTCGCTTCCAGCACATGGAGACCGGATGTCGTGGCCCAGACCGTATCCGAGTCGACGGGCAATCCATTCCAGGTCATCGCCACCGAATCCGACGGAAAGGGCAGAAGCCAACCCTGAGGGTCCCAAGGGCATTCTCGCTCGACCTCAACCAAGGCTGCTGTCGAGGTGCCCTCGATCAGGACCGCGGCCGTGTCGGCTGACAGGCCATACCACGTCTCGGTGATGCCGGTGGGCCATCGGACCTCGATGGAATCCACGGACACGAGGTCGCCCATGCCGAAGAACCGGGTGAACGTATGTTGGGTCTGGTAATCGGCCCCTGCATCGACCTGTTGCATCTGGACCTTGCCTCCGCTGTGCACCTTGATCCGGGCCCCGACCGCATGGGAATTGGATCCCGTCCCAACCAATCGGAGCGCCAGCCTTGAGGCGTCACCATCGTTGGTCGTCCGCAGCAACTGCACCGTGGGAAGTGACCCGTGACACGCAATGTCCGGAGAGCGATCCTGATCCAGATCGAAGCGTCCGAGATTGTAGACAGGGTACTGCTCGTTGGGCCAGATGGCGGAATTCTCATTGAAACCCAAACCCGCCTCGACGTTGATGTAGATCCGATTGTCGGAGGGGGATTCGGAGGGAAAGAAATTCGTGGCCACCATCAGATCCTCCCGCCGATCTCCATCAATGTCCACGACACATCCACCCCAACCGTAATCGGACACACCGGAAACTCCCACGGCTTCCGCCACATCCACATATCCAGTGTCGGTGCACTCAAAGAATTGATGGGCGAAGTTGGCTACATCGGTGCTGAACAGGTCCCAATCCCCATCCTGGTCCGGGTCGAAAATGGTGGCCGTCATCGGGTCGAGGTTCACATCGAGACCCAACTCAGGCGCCACATCTTCAAAGGTCCCGTCTCCCAGATTCCGGTACAGGGAGTTGGAGAAGAGGAAGCGGTCGTTGATCACCCAGAGGTCGTCCCATCCGTCGTCATCGTAATCGAGCCAGCCACCTTGGAACGTCGTCTGGATGCCATTTCCGACGCCCGCTTCGGCCGCCACATCAGCGAAATGGCCCGTCCCGTCATTCCGGAGGAGCAGGTTTGGGTAGAACGACTCCTGGGTCTCGATGTGATAGGTCGTGATGTAGACATCGAGGTCCCCGTCCCGATCGTAATCGTTGGCGCTCAACCCCCGGGGCCTCCATCCCTCGAGCTGGGGCAATCCCCGCTCCACGCCCTCCTCGGTCAAGGTGCCATCCGGGCCTTGGATGTGAAGTTCGAGTGCCCCCTCGAATCGGACCACCCAAAGGTCCAGGTCCCCGTCCTCGTCCACATCGATCCAAAGCACACCTCGGCCTTCCCCGGCTCCGTTCAGGGTCTGCGTCAATTCGAGACCATTGGGGCCTCCAGCGTACAGCTTGATCGTGCCTTCCGTTTCCGACAGGGTGATGTCGTCCCACCCGTCGCCATTGAAATCCGCACAACTCAATCCACACCCGGAAAAACTGCCACCAGCGGACCCGCTCACAATGTATTGGGCGGAGACGTCTTCCAATTGTCCAGATGCCCCATTCGAGATCAGGAGAAAACTCAAGGCGAGAAGAACAAAACGGAAACGCATCCAGGCCAACTTGGAAGGGAAGGACAAGATAGAAATCAAGGCGTCCAACCGCACTCCTGAGGCCTCAACGGACCCAAACCTGTTCCTCACCGGTGGCCTCGGACCGCATCCGGATGAGCACAGGAGTCGATCCGCTCAATGGGGTCTGGAACATGACTCCTGCTGCCTCTTCCCGGAGGAGCAGTCGGCCATCCAAAGCCCACAGCTCAATGAGCCAATTTCCTTCGCGGAAAGTGTCGATCCGGATGCCCTCTGCATCCCGCAGGCAATGCCACGGCGCGGGTTCGGCATCGGGAACATCCGCCAGTGGATTGGAGGCAATCTGGACCACCCCAAGATCGAGGCAACCATTGGCGTCCTCCACAAGCCAGCCGAGGGAAACCGGGGCGAGCACGCCGCCGGCCTCATCAATGGGACCGGACCACATGATGGAATAGGGGGGAGTCCCTCCGTCGACCAGCAGATCGACCTGCGCCGAATCACTGATCCCGAAGTACGCATAGGACAGGGAGGACACCAGTGAATCGGGCTCCACCACTTCCAGACTGTCCGTCCGGAGACAACCGAGCGAATCGGTGGCCAGGATGCCATACACACCGGGCAGGGCTTCGTCGAGCACCAGCGTGCCCGGATCGAACACCACCGGCCCCGTGCCCCCGGTGGAGGTGAGGATCACACTGCCCGTCTCTCCGAAGCAGTCGGGATGGTGGACCACCATCTGGATGGCCAAGCTGTCTGGTGACTCGATGTCGGCAGCCGCTTCCACGGTGCATCCTTCCTGAATCTGGGCCACGAGCAGATGGGCGCCAAGCCCCACTGAATCCACTTGTCCGGACGGCATGAGTGTATCGGCTTGCCACAGGACGAGCTCAGCTTCCGGCGCAGACCAAACCAGTGAGCCCATCTCTCCATGACAGGCCGGATCCAGCCCCTCCACCGAGAGGGTGGGCTCCTCACCGAATTCCGCTTCCACCATCGACGTCCACGTCGCCGCTCCATCCCACCATGTGGCCTCGAAGACCTGAGTTCCCGTGGAATCGGCCACCAACGTGTCTCCAGAAAAGGGCTCCCCGTTCCATGTCAACTCCGCCTCAGTCGCCACGGCAGGCACCACCCAGCGATCGGGATACCACGGACACTCGCCTTCAATCGCGGTCAAAGCCGCATCCTGCGTCCCTTCCACAAGGGTCAACGCCGAATTGGCCGGCAGACCATACCACTTCTCCTCCAGACCACTCGGCCACCGCACTTGAATGGAATCGACCACAAGGTTCATCCCGCATCCAAAGAACTGCGTGTAGCTGTGCTGGGTCATGTAGTCGCACCCGGCCGCCACTTGCCTCATTTGCTGAATCCCGCCGGACCAGACATGGATGAGGGCCCCGACGGCATGAGAGTTCGACAGGGTACCCACCAACTTGAGGGTCAGACGGGACGCCCCATCCTCGTTGGTGTTGCGCAACACTTGGGCGTGCGCGGCATTGCCGTGTCCGATGATGTCCGGGGTGCGGTCGTTGTCGAGGTCCAATTGACCCAGACAGTAGAGTTGGTACTGTTCATTGGGCCAATTTTCGATTTCATCCGTGAAGCTCGTCCCACTGCCATCGTTCATGTACAAGTGGTTGTCGTAAGGGTTGGTATTCGGAAAACGGTAGGTCGCCACCATCAAATCCTGCATCATGTCCCCATCGAGATCGATGGCGAGGGTTCCCCAGCCATACTGGAGGGAGGCCACACCCGCCAACTGGGCGACATCCGTGAATACCCCATCATTGTTGCGCTGATAGACATTGGGATTGTTCTCGATGTTGGTCATGTACATGTCCCAATCCCCATCGTTGTCCGGATCACACAGGGTGGCGGACATGGCCTCGATGGCCACGTTGGCCCCCACGTCCTCCGCGATGTCGTAGAACACCCCGTCGATGTTCCGATAGAGGGCGTTGGGGAAGACCGCACGGTCATTGATGATCCAGAGGTCCTGATCCCCGTCTTCATCATAATCGAACCAGGCGCCTTGAAAGGTGTGCTTCAGTCCGTTGCCCACACCCGTCTCCATGGTTTGATCCGAAAAGAACCCACCGCCATCGTTGCGCAGCATGAGATTCTCATAGGACACGGTGTCCATGTCGTCGTGGTAACTGGCCACGAACAAATCGAGATCATCGTCCTTGTCGTAATCGACGGCCGAGACCCCGCGAACATCCCATCCCGGCCAGAGGGGCATCCCCCGGTTGAGGCCATCCTCAATCAGACTGCCGTCGTCCTCCTGCATGTACAGGAACAGCCCGACACCCAGAACGCCTGCGACGAGATCCAAATCTCCGTCATTGTCGACATCGACCCACAGCACAGCCTTGGATTCAACATCATGTTCGAGGGTCAAGTGATGCTCCAGGCCATCCGGCCCTCCGCGATACAACTCAATGGGACCATCCGACGTGGCGGCGGTGACATCGTCCCACCCATCTCCATCGAAGTCGGCGCAACTCAACCCGCAACCAAACCAACTGGCTGCCGTCGAGGCCTGAACGAGGTGGTCGACCGATACGTCTTCCAATTGCCCCTCAGCGGTTCCGGAGACAAGGAACGCGAGGCACAGCACTGCCAAGCGCAGCGCAGGGGAAGGAACAGGAAACATCGTGTTCAGGTAAGGCAAAGCATAGACGGAGCCAAACCCAGACCGTTGCCTTCAAAAAGACAAATTCTCCAGCAATGACAAAACCCGGGGCACAAGTGGCTCCACACCGTCATTGACGATCAACGAATCGCACGCCTCCATCACGTCTTCCTGGGACCATTGCCGCGCCATCCGCTGCCGGACCTCAGCCTCCGCCAACCCGGATCGGTCACGGACCCGTCGCACCCGAAGCCCATCCGGTGCCTGCACGCCCCACACCCAGTCGCAATCCCGATGGGACCCCGACTCAAACAGGATGGCAGCCTCCCGGAAAACAAGGCGAACACCCTTGGCCCTCAACCCGTCCAGCCACGCGGCAAAGTCCCGAGCCACAGCCGGATGGACCAAATCATTCAAGTCGTTCAAGGCTTCGGAATCAGCAAAGACCACCTCGGCCAATGACGTCCGGTCAAGCCGTCCCTCCGGATTCAGGATGCCCTCGCCAAACCGACTCCGGACCGCCAAGAGAAGTTCTTCGTCCCGGTCATAGAGCGATTTCGCGGCGGAATCCGCATCGTACACGGAATGCCCCAACGAGCGGAGGATGCCCGATACGACCGACTTGCCGGCCCCCATGCCCCCGGTGATGCCGATGACCCGAATGTGATCCACGCTGTCCACATTCGCCGCACGTCCTGTCGAAAAAGGCATGGTGCAATATTCGGCTCCTTCCGCCGAACGGTAGCAAATTCGCACCATGGCCCATCTCATCGCCCCTTCTTTGCTCGCCGCTGACTTCGCCCACCTCGCCCAGGATGTGGCCATGGTCGAGCGGAGTGCAGCCGACTGGCACCACATCGACGTCATGGATGGGCTGTTCGTGCCGAACATCAGCTACGGAATGCCCGTCATTGCTGCCATTGGTCGACACGCCAACAAGCCACTCGATGTGCACCTGATGATTGAGCAGCCAGACCGCTATATCCAGCACTTCGCTGACCTGAACGCAGCGGTCCTGACCGTCCACGTGGAAGCCTGCACCCACCTGCACCGAACCCTGGCCGCCATCCGCGAAGCCGGCATGAAGGCCGGTGTCGCCCTCAATCCGCACACCCCGCTGCACAGCATCGAAGAGGTGCTCGGCGACCTCGACCTGGTCTGCATCATGAGCGTCAATCCGGGATTCGGAGGCCAGAAGTTCATCGAAGGAACGGCGGACAAGGTCCGCCGACTGAGCGCGATGAGAAAAGAGCGGGAGTGCGGATTCCTCATCGAGGTCGATGGGGGAGTGGGACGCCAGAACGCGTCATCCTTGGTCGACGCCGGAGCCGATGTGCTCGTGGCCGGATCGTCGGTCTTCAAGGCGGAGAATCCAGAAGCTGAAGTCGCGGTGCTCAAGGCAGCCGGGACCGCCGTGGTTCAGTAAGCCGAGCCGAACACCACGCGCCCTTCAACATTCAGCACACGGACCACTCCGTGAGCAGGCAGGTGTGGATTTCCGGAACCAATGACCCGCCCCGTGTTCATGGCCTCGGACAACACAAGCTGACCGGACAGGGACAACACCTCAATTCGGTCTCCATCCGCCGGTTCCCCGGACAGACTCCAACCTGTTCCGGTCACGTCCAACGACCATCCCGACAGGGAAGGGGGGGCGTGGAATGTGCCAACATTGATGATGTCCTGCAATCCGAGCAAAAGACAGCCATTGGCGTCTTCCACCACCCAGCTGTACACACCCTGGCCCAGATTCGTCAGAGCCGTATCCCCCATGGTCCCGTCATTCCAGAGGACGTGATAAGGTGGTGTTCCCCCTTCAATCGAGAGAGACAAGCTGCCGTCCTCTCCAGCATCTTCATTGGTCACCTCGACCTCAATGGTCAAGGGGTCTGGAAGGACCACCTGAAGGCTTGAATCCAACGTGCACCCGTTGCCATCGGTCAACGTGAATGCCACATCGCCGGAGGGCAGGTCGGACGGATCCACACCGCTCCAATTGACCAGGTACCCGGGTGTCCCACCATATCCGGAGGCCAACACCTGTGCCACATCATCGTGGCACAAGGCAGGAGAATATTCCAGATAAATGCCCAGTTCCGGGGGTTCTGGAAGGGTGAACGCGTGCTGCTCGACGCATCCTGTCTCGGAGCTCGTCGTCAGGAAGACCACCTCGCCCGCCGCACTGCCCAGATTGGTCACCACAGCATCCCAGTTCAGACCGGCATGGTCCACGGTCAACCCTTCATCGGCCACCCAGCCGAGGATGCCCGGCTCACCATGGCACTCGGGCTCAGTCCATTCGACCGTGAACCCATGCGGCTCGGGAAGCACCCACTCAATGCTGTCCGTCCACGTGAAGAGTCCGCCCATCCATTCGCACTCCACCACATGGGGCCCCGCCTCGACCAGCTCGAAGGTCGGAGAGTCCACGACCACGCCATTCCACCGGATGACAGGCGCATCGAAAGGGGCCGTGGCCGTCGCCACCTCGTTTCCACAAGGCGTCCCCTGAACCGAAATTTCCGCCACCGTGCTGCCTTCAATGAGGGACACGGTGGAATTGGGCTCCAAATCGTACCAAACTTCACGGTCCCCTCCACGCCACTCGACGACCACAGAGTCCACCACCTGAGCGTCCGCCAATCCGAAGTACCGGGTGCACGTCTGCTGGGTCATGAAGTCGGATCCGTTGCTGACGAACTGGGTCTGCATCACTCCACCGGCGTGCACCTCGACCACGGCGCCAATGGCCCATCGATTGGTTTCGGTGCCGCAAAGCCGAACGGCCAACCTGCCCGGACCAGCGCCTTCGTCCGCCGTCGTATTCCTCAGGACTTGGACGAAGGGCATGTTGCCGAAGCCGATCACATCCGGGGCCAGATCCTGGTCGATGTCGCAGGCGCCCACGCAGTAGAGCTGCGTCTGCTCATTGGGCCAGGAAGACTCCGTCACATCCACGAACCCGTATTCCGGGTGAGCGTTTTCATAGAAATAGTTGTCATAGGGGAGGGAATTCGGAAACCGGTATGTGGCCACCATCAGGTCACTCCACATGTCCCCGTCGGCATCCACGAAGCATCCACCCCAGCTGTAGCGGGAACCATCGACCCCCATTTGAGGGCCCACCTCCTGATAGACCGGACCAATCCGATCGAGCATGAGGTTGGGCTCGTTCTCGATGTTCGTACAGAACAGCTCCATGACCCCATCGTTGTCCAAATCGCCCACCGTAGCCGTCATGCCGAAAATGGCCTGAGCGGCCCCCACATCCTCCGCCACATCCACAAAGGTGCCGTTGCCCTGGTTCTCATACAGCGCATTGGGATAGATGTCCCGGTCGTTGATCACCCAAAGGTCCTCGTATCCGTCTTGATTGTAGTCGAACCAAATGGCCTGGAAGGAGTGCTGCACCTCGTTGCCCACTCCGGCCAGTTGCGTCACATCCGTGAAGAATCCGGTGCCATCGTTGTTGAACAGGAGATTCTCGTGTGTCGACCCGGTCCCATCATGGTAGAGGCAGACGTAGACATCCAGGTCGCCATCGAGATCGTAATCACCGACGCTCAGGCCTCGACCTTCCCAATCAGAGTTGATGGGCAATCCTCGATCCGGTCCTTCCTCGACGAGCACATCCCCTGTCCGCATGTACAGTTCCATGCGGGCAAAGCGCCGCGTGATCATCAAATCGAGGTCCTCGTCCCCATCCGCATCGAACCACGCCAACCCTTGCGCCTGGGCCTCACCCTGGAAAGTGTGCACCAGATCGAATCCACCTTCGGGGAGCTGGGCATAGGCCACCACGGATCCATCGCTGTTGGCGAAGGTCAAGTCGTCGAGTCCATCCAGGTTGAAGTCGGCGAGGCTCATGCCGCAACCCAACCAACTGGCCTGCGTGGTCGCCTCGAGCAAATAGACCTCCGTCACATCCTGCCACTGGGCCTGAACGCGAAGAGCGGACGCCACGGCCACAATCAGGAGCAAAGAGGAGGAGAAGCGCACGGGTCGAATCAAAGGATGAAGGTCGAAAATAGGAGGAGGGAGAATGTGCCCCCTTACGTGGGCTCGACTTCGGCCGTAAGGTCCCGCTCCGTCAGCGCGGTGCAGATGGGCTCGAGCTCATCGTAATCCCCGTTTTTCACTGAGCACTTGCCCTTGGTGTGAACGATAAGGGCACACTGCTCTGCCTGAAGCACCTCATGGCCGCAATAGGCCATCAGACAATCGATGACATGATCGAAGGTGTTGTGGTCATCGTTGTACAGCACGATGTGCCAGCCTCCGGACACCGCCTCGTCCAACGCCACGTCTTCATCGACCAGCGTTTCTTCTTCGACTTCCGTCATCCGGATTTCCTGCATGTCGCCAAAATTAACGGCCACACCGGACGGGCATCATGCCTGACTTGATTCAGTCATAACCCCAAATCCGCCACTTGTACCCAATTAATTGATTTTCAAAACAAACCCGAGTACTCTCTGTTCTCATTTCGACATGGTACGCAAACCCAGCATTCTCATTCTCGGATCCGCCAGCACGGTTCAGGGACCACAGACCCACCTCGAGGAGTTGGGTTGTGACATCCGCACCGCCCACAAAGCGGCCGAAGCCGCAGGGCTTTGCCTGTTCACTCCGCCAGATTTGATTCTTGTGACGTCCAAGCCCAATGGGGTCGAGGACTTCGTGAGTCAATTGAAGACGCAGAACAAACTGCAGGTGCTCGACTGGGAGATGGTGACCGCCAACGGAGAAGTCGAATCCAACCCGGAAGGATTGGAAGCGGCCGTGACGGCTGCTTTGGAGGAGCTCGCCTCCAACCGCACCCGGGCAAAGCACTTCTTCACCAAGGTGGGCAACAAGCTTCGTCGCATTCACCTCAGCGACGTTCGGTTCATCGAAGTGGAGGGCAAGTACAGCGCCATCCACGTGGGAGAGCGGAAGTACAATGTCAAAGCCAGCTTGAAAGATTTGCTCCTCAAGCTCCCGCAGGAAGATTTTGTGCGGGTCAGCCGGAACTTCGTCATCAACATCGACCGGGTCACCCACATCGACACGTTCCAGTTCGTCATCAAAATCGATCAGGACGAGATTCCAATTTCGCGGACCTACAAGGATGAGCTCATGAAGCGCATCCAACTTCTCTGACGACCGAATCGTCAGCGGCGCCAGCCGACTCCCGCCCAGCGCCACCGCTTTCTTTCCACCTCCCGTTCGTTCATGGTGACCATGCCTTGGACGAGCCCTTTGCGCATCCACGTCCAGCCACTGCGGTCATCGCACAGCACGAGCCAGGGACGACGGCGCCGCCACCAGGGACCGTCCACTTCGTAGAGGAGATCGCCTTCGTGCAGCCAGCGGTCATCGATGTCCTTCAGGCCACAGCAACGGTCCCGATGCGCCCATTGGATGGGGCGACCCGACCACCACAGCCCTTCCCGACTGAAAAAGCGGGCGCCGCTCGCCTCTTCGCGCATCCACCCCACGATGCGATCGCCACGCCGAAGCCGGTAACGGACCACTTCATTCACGGGGGTGAGACATTGCGGCTGCACATGATAAAAACCTTTCCACCACAGTCCGGTTCACCTTTCAGCATGAAATGACAGAGTGGAGGGACCACTGGGATTCAGGAGAGGATAAATTTGCACCATGGCCGAAGAGCACACGACGACGTCCGAGAAAAAGGAGGAAGGAGCCTCCCTGCATTTCATCGAGCAAATCATCGCCGACGACTTGCAATCGGGCAAGCACCAACGCATCCACACGCGATTCCCTCCGGAGCCCAATGGATACCTGCACATCGGGCACGCCAAGGCCATCTGCCTCTCCTTCGGGCTCGCCGAGAAATACGAGGGCCTCGTCAACCTCCGCTTCGACGACACCAATCCCGAAAAGGAGAACCAGGAATACGTGGACGCCATCCGTCGGGATGTGTCTTGGCTCGGATATGACTGGAATGGCGGTGAGTTCTACACCAGCGACCATTTCGAACAGCTCTATGGCTTTGCCGTCAAACTCATCGAGCTCGGCAAGGCCTACGTGGATCATCAGACCGCCGAGGAGATGGCCGCGCAAAAGGGGACGCCCACCACTGCCGGAACCAACAGTCCCCACCGCGACCGCCCGGTGAAGGAGAACCTGCGTCTCTTCCAGGAAATGCGGGACGGCGTCCATCCCGATGGCCATTGCGTGCTGCGCGCCAAAATCGACATGGCGCACACCAACATGCACATGCGGGACCCTCTGCTCTACCGCATCAAGCGGGCCCACCACCACCGAACCGGAGACGATTGGTGCCTCTATCCGATGTACGATTTCGCCCACGGTCAGAGTGACTCCATCGAAAACATCACCCACAGCCTGTGCACGCTGGAATTCGAAGTCCACCGCCCCCTGTACGAGTGGTTCATCGAGCAGCTCGGCATCTTCCCGAGCCGACAGATTGAATTTGCCCGCCTCAACCTCGACCACACGATCATGTCCAAGCGGAAACTCCTGACCTTGGTGGAGGACGGCGTCGTGGACGGGTGGGACGACCCCCGAATGCCCACCATTTCCGGACTGCGCCGTCGCGGCTTCACCCCGGAGAGCATCCGCACCTTCTGCGACCGGGTCGGCATCGCCAAGCGGGAGAACGTCATCGACTTCAGCCTGCTGGAGTGGGCCTTGCGCGACCACCTGAACCGGGTCGCCCACCGTGCGATGGCCGTGCTCGACCCCATCAAGCTGGTCATCACGAACTATCCCGAGGGCCAAACCGAGGACCTGCCGTCCGAAAACAACCCTGAGGATCCGGCCGCCGGCACACGCACCCTGCCCTTCAGCCGTGAACTCTGGATGGAGCGGGACGATTTCCGGGAGGAGGCCAACCGCAAGTGGTTCCGGCTCGCCCCGGGCAAGACCGTCCGACTCAAGTCCGCCTTCATTGTCCGCTACGTCGACCACATCGTGGGAACCGATGGCCGGATCGAAGAAGTCCACGTCGAGTATTTCCCGGACAGCCGGAGCGGTTCGGATACGAGCGGCATCAAAGCCAAGGGCACGCTGCATTGGGTCAATGCGGCCACGGCCATCGACGCCGAAGTGCGCCTCTATGACCGGCTTTTCTCCGACCCGACACCCGACGGACACGAGGGGCGGGACTTCAAGGAATTCTTGAATCCCGACAGCCTTGAGATTCGACAAGGCTGCAAACTCGAGCCGTCCTTGGCCTCGGCAGAAGGCGGAACCCCTTACCAGTTTACCCGTCTGGGCTACTTCTCTCTGGATGCCGAGCACACGGCCAAAGCCGGCCACCCGGTATGGAACCGGTCCGTGACCCTCAAGGACGGCTGGAAGGGCTGACGTCCAGCGTCTCGAGCCACGCATCAAAGGTGTCTCGAGCCCCCTTCTCATTGAACTCTCCGGAGGCCAAGCGCTCCTGAATGCGCTTCCATTCGGCCAGGATGATGGGGCCGTAGCGCTCCATGAGTTCTTGCGCCGCCGAGGCCTCATTCTCGATGTGCCCATCGAGGATGGCGTCCTTGATCAGATTCTTGATGGCCCCAATCGGACGACAGGGGGGAATCTCGAAATGCGACATGATGTCCTCCCCGCTGATGGGCGGTTCGAAATTCCGGACCCGGTCCTTCTCCTCGACCTCGACCAACTTCCGCACCACAACCTCATAGTTCCGCAGATAGCGTTCCACGCGGGCCTCATTCTTGGAGGTGATGTCCGCACGGGCCAGCATCATCAGGTCGTCCACGTCATCTCCCGCCTCGAACAGGAGTCTCCGGACGGCAGAATCGGTCACTTCCTCCTTGGTCAGGGCAATGGGACGCAAATGAAGCAGAACGAGCTTCTGCACATATTTCATCTGGTGGTCCAACGGCAACTTCAGCCGCTTGAAAATCTTGGGCACCATCCGAGCGCCCCGGTCTTCGTGGCCGTGAAAGGTCCAGCCATGGTCCGGGTGGAAGCGCTTCGTGGGCGGCTTGGCGATGTCGTGAAGCAGGGCAGCCCAACGCAACCAGAGGTTGTCACTGACGGCCGCCACATTGTCGACGACTTCGAGGGTGTGGTAGAAATTGTCCTTGTGGCCGATGCCATTGCGCCGTTCCACGCCTTTGAGTGCCACCATCTCCGGGAAGAACTCGTGCAGCAGCCGGGCCTTGAGAAGGAGCTTGAAACCGACACTCGGGCGGGGGCTCAGAAGAATCTTGTTGAGCTCCACATGGATGCGCTCCGCGGAAATGATGTCCAACCGTGAGGCGTTGCGCTCGATGGCCTTGAGGCTCTCGGATTCGATGCGGAACCCGAGCTGGGAGGCGAACCGCACCGCGCGCAACATCCGCAACGGGTCGTCACTGTATGTCACATCCGGGTCGAGGGGAGTGCGGATGACCCGGTCCTCGAGGTCCCGCAACCCTCCGAATGGATCGACGAGGTCGCCGAATCCATCCGCATTGAGGCGAAGGGCCAGCGCATTGATCGTGAAGTCCCGGCGGTTCTGATCGTCTTCAATCGTGCCGTCCTCCACGATGGGCTTCCGGCTTCCGCGCTGATAGGATTCCTTCCTCGCCCCTACGAATTCCACTTCCACATCGCCGGCCTTGAACATGGCCGTTCCGAAATTCTTGAACACGGAGACTTTTCCGGCGTCCAAGGCACGAGACGTCGCCTTGGCCAATTCAATCCCGCTTCCTTCCACCACGATGTCGATGTCCTTGCACGGCCGGTCGAGCATCAGATCGCGGACGAATCCCCCAATCGCAAACGCCTGCTGCCCCTTTCGGTCGGCTTCGGCGCCCGCTGCCCGGAACACGGGATGGGTGAGGTGATCGGCGAAGTTCATGGACGCAGAATGGAGATGCGGCCCGCAGCGTCCAGCTTGATCATGCTCGAGGGTTGACCCCCCTTGCGGTCGCGCCCGGTCACGCAGGTATGGGCCACCCCTTCGCGGATGGCCTTGGGAATCTCATCGAAGTGTCCGGGCGTCGGCTGTCCCGTGAGGTTCGCCGATGTACTCACCAGCGGAACGTCAATCCCTCGGATGATGAACTGGAGAAACGGATCGTGGACGACCCGGAGTGCGAGGCTTCCATCCTCGGCGAGCAGGGCAGGGGTCACATCCCGTCCGCCGGGCAACACCAGCGTCATCGGACGTGAACCGGGACCGCTTTCCCTCAGGAGGTCCCACGCGATGTCGGGAACCGGATGCGCATACTCCTCGAGCAACCCCTCCGCGTCCACGAGGACCAGGGAAGGTTGCCCGCCATCGCGGCCCTTCAACCTGTACAAGGCATCCAAAGCCTCGGCATCATCGGCACGACACCCCAAGCCCCACACCGTATCCGTCGGGTAGAGCACCACACCCCCAGCCTTCAGGACCCGGACGGTGGCAATGGCATCTTCGCGCCAAGGCGCATTCTTCAGAGACCTCGGCGCCACGTTGCGACGTTGGATTGAATCCGGGACACCGTGTCCGGCTCTTCCGGACGGACGAAGGAACGGCCAGTCACCTGCTCAAACAGGGCGATGTACCGGTCACTGACGAGGTTCACGAAGTCATCGGTCATCTCAGGGACGGTTTGGCCTTCCCGGCCCATGAAGCCGCCCTCAATCAACCACTCCCGCACGAACTCCTTGCTCAACTGGGCTTGCGGCTCACCGGCCTCCTGTCGCGCCTCGAACCCGTCCGCATGGAAATACCGGCTGCTGTCCGGTGTATGCACCTCGTCCATGAGCATCAGCTTGCCATCATACAGGCCGAATTCATATTTCGTATCCACCAGGATCAATCCCCGCTCGGCCGCAAGGGCCTGGCCCCGGGCGAACAGGGCCCGGGTGACCCGCTCCATCTCCTCGTACAGCGCTTCAGGCACGAGGTCATGGGCCAGGATGTCCTCCCGGGAAATGTCCTCGTCGTGGCCCTCCTCGGCCTTGGTGGCCGGGGTGATGATGGGTTCGGGAAACGCATCGTGTTCGCGCATCCCTTCCGGCATCGCCACACCACACAGGGTCCGGCCACCGTCGCGGTACGTTCGCCAGGCGTGCCCTGTCAGGTGGGCCCGGATGACCATCTCGAGCCGAATGGGTTCACACCGCTTGCCGACGGCCACATTGGGGTCGGGCGCCGCCTCCAGCCACACCGGGACGAGGTCCCGGACGGCATCGAGCATGTGCGCGGCGAGCTGGTTGAGCACCTGCCCCTTGAAGGGAATGGGGCGCGGCAACACCACATCGAAGGCCGAGATTCGATCGCTGGCCACCATCAACAGTCGCCCGTCGTCGAGCGAATGGACATCGCGGACCTTGCCCCGGTAGAAATCGATTTCACCGTCGAAGTGCAATTGCTGTTCGTACAGCGGAGTCGGGAGGAGGGTCGTGCTCATGCTTCTGGGCGCGCAATATCGGAGTCCGCTCCCGTTTGTCCGTCCCCTTCCTCGGGCTCTTCCCTGTGCCATTTCTTGGCAGGAACGGCCCCGATGGATGGGCCCATTCCCCCTTCGTTTCCACGGCTCTCCTCTTGCTCGAACGCCTGGATGACCCGCTTCACCAACGCATGGCGCACCACGTCCTCGCCCGTCAGTTCCACGAAGGCGAGGCCTTCCACTTTCCGAAGGACCCGCCGGGCGAAGCGCAATCCGCTTTCCTGCTTCCGGGGCAGGTCGACCTGAGAGGCATCCCCGGTCACGATGAACGTAGCGGACCGCCCCATGCGCGTCAGAAACATCTTCATCTGGGCGACTGTGGCATTCTGTGCCTCGTCGAGGATCACAAAGGCCTTGTCCAGGGTCCGGCCCCGCATGAAGGCGAGAGGCGCAATCTCAATGACCCCCTTTTCGAGGTGATCCGCGACCCGGTCGTACGGAAGCATGTCCGTCAGCGCGTCATACAGAGGCTGCATGTAGGGGTCGAGCTTTTCCTTGAGGTCACCCGGCAGGAATCCGAGATTTTCTCCGGCTTCCACGGCCGGACGCGTCATGATGATGCGCCGCACCTTCTTCTCCTTGAGCGCCTGTACGGCCAAAGCCACGGCGGTGTAAGTCTTGCCGGAACCGGCGGGACCAATGGCAAACACCATGTCGTTGTGCCGCACGGCATCCACCAGCTTCCGTTGGTTCGGCGTTCGTGCCGTCACCCGAAGTCCGCCCGGCCCATAGACGAGCGTGTCGTCTTCGGAGGCGGCCCGCTTCATCTCCACCCCGTCCTCGCGGATCAGCCGCTCGAGGTCATCCTCCTCGATCTTGCCGTAGCGCTCGAGGTGCCAGACGATCAGGTCCCACTTGGCGGAAAACTGGTCGAGGTCATCCTTGGACCCCAAGGCCTTGACCTCATTGCCCCGACCCACCAGCTTGAGTTTGGGGAAATGCGATTTCAGCGTGGCAAACTTCCTGTGTCCCACACCGAAGAACTCGAGGGGCGGCACATCCGGAAGGTCAAAGCGTCGTTCAGAACCCATGTGTGTTGAACTGTGGGGAGTTTCGGGGAAAATGTGCGGAGACTGCAAAGCTACTCCGCCCAGCCTTGCGGAATTTTGAGGACGAATGGCTCACGAGGAGACCGACACCCCCCGCATCATCACCCTGATCTCCGATTACGGAGTGGACAGCCTATACGCCGCTGCCCTCAAGGGCGCCATCATCCAGCGGGACCCGGGCATCCGAATCGTCGACATCACCCACGGCATCCGACCCTACGACACCAACCAGGCGGCCTTCGCCTTGAGGGCCTCCATTCCGCATTTCCCCAAAGGCACCGTCCACCTCATCGCCCTGAACACGAACACCACCGAAAACTATGTCCACCGGGTCATGGAACTCGGCGGCCAGTTCTTCGTCGGCCTGGACGACGGCATCTTGTCCCTGATCGCGGACCGGGAACCCGACGCCCTCCACAACATCACCGTCAGCGCCGAGAGCGACATCGAGACGTTTCCAGAGCGCCACGTCTTCGTTCAGGTCGCCTGCCATCTGGCGCAAGGCGGGGTGCCCGCCGTAATCGGCCGACCGGCAGAAAGCTGGGTAGAGAGCCAATGGCAACAGCCTCTCATCGGACAAGACTACCTGCAGGGCACCATCCTCCACGTCGACCGATACGGCAACCTCATCACCAACATCGACCAGCGGACATTCCGCGAAGTAGGGAAGGACCGGGACTTCAAGATCCCTTTGCGTTCTGCCCGCATGGACCTGACCCGCATCCACACTTCCTACTCCGGCGTTCCCAGCGGGGAGCGCCTCGCCCTGTTCAACCACATGGGCCTCCTCGAAATTGCCATCCGCCACGGCGCCGACGGCCATGGTGGCGGAGCCAGCCAATTGTTCGGCTTCGGGGTGGGGGACACACTTCGCATCGAATTCGAGCCCGGCCCCGCAACCGGCAACCTCCTCTGACCCATGATCCTGCGCACGGTCCACATGCATTTCCGGCCAGAGGCCATCCCGGAGTTCCTGACCCTCTTCGAGTCCCATCGGAATGCCATCTCCAGCCAGCCGGGATGCCGTTCCGTCCACCTCATCCAATCCCCGGATGCACCCGAACGCATCGGCACCGTCAGCCTCTGGGAATCCCCCGACGACCTGGAGGCCTACCGCCAGAGTGCGCTGTTCGGAACGGTCTGGCCTGCCACGAAGGCGTTGTTTTCATCCAAGCCGGTGGCAGAGAGCCATCGGCTCCTCTGGTCATCCTAATTTCGAAGCCGATTCATGAAGGCCTTGTACAAGAAGGAATTGCGCGCGTTTCTCTCCTCCGTCATCGGGACGGTGGTCCTCGCGGTCTTCCTGCTGGTGAGCGGCCTGTTCCATTGGGTCTTTCCGGGACAGTGGAACCTGCTCGAAAGTGGAGTGGCGGAAATGAGCGGATTCTTCCTCTTCACCCCGTGGATCTTCCTGTTCCTCATTCCCGCCATCACCATGCGCTCCATTGCAGAAGAACGGAAGAATGGCACCCTCGAACTGCTTCTGACCCACCCATTGGACGCCCACCGCATCGTCTGGTCGAAGTTCCTCGCCGGAACGACCCTTGTGGCCTTGGCCCTGCTGCCCACGCTGGCCGGCTTCTGGGTGCTCCACGCGCTGGGCAACCCCCCGGGCAACATTGACGGTGGGGCGGTGCTGGCCGGCTACCTCGGGCTCTTGCTCCTTGGAGCCGCCTTCGTCGCCACTGGACTCGTGGCTTCCGCCCGAACGGACAGCCAGGTCGTGGCCTTCCTGTCCTCGGCCCTGATCTGCATGGTCCTCTACTATGGACCCTCGGCCCTCGGTTCGTACGCCCTGTTCGGCAGCGCCGACCTGGCCGTCCAATGGCTGGCCATGGAAACCCACTTCCGCTCCATCGGAACCGGCGTGGTGGTGGTGTCGGACGTCGCGTGGTTCATCGCGTACATCGCCCTGGCGCTTGCCTTGGCCCAACGCTTCATCCAACCCGGCCGAGCATGAGCCTCCTTCAACACATCCAAGGCCCAGACGGAAAAGGGTGGAGGGGCGCCTTGCTGGCGGCCGTCCTGCTCGGGCTGGTGGCACAATGGCCCATCCGGTTCGATGTGACCGAAGACCGCCGGCACAGCCTCTCCCAGGCCACCGAAGCGATGCTCGAGGACATCGCCGCCTCGGATGACGAGGTGCTCGTCCGCTGTTATCTGGAGGGCGATTTCCCGGCCCGCTACCAGCGGCTCGCCGAGGAGATCCGCTCCAAGCTCCGCACCTTCGCCCGGAAAAGCGGCAACCAAATCCGCTGGCAGTTCGTGGACGTCACCGCCTCCGGGGACGACAAGACCATTGGAGAAACCGAGCGCGCCCTCTACGATCAGGGCCTCCGCTTCACCCGCATCGCCACCCGCGAAAACGGCGTGACGGCCTTCCAGAACGTGTGGCCCTGTGCCATCGCCACCGTGGGCGGCGTCGACTATCCCGTCCAGTTCCTGCGCTCAGAAAACATGGACCCGGACGAAGTCATGGTCCAGAACGCCATCAACCAGGTGGAATTCAACCTCGGCCAGGCCATCCGACTCGGTCTGCGCGACCGGCGTCCCTCGGTGGGCATGCTTCAGGGACACGGCTGCTGGCTCCCTGTCGAGACAGCCGACTTCACGACCACCCTCTCGGAGACGGCCGATGTGGTGGATGTCCGGCTGGACGGCGCCGTGGACGCCCTGTGTGAGAAAATCGAAGGCCGGACCGACCGACAGCCCAAGTTCGATGTCCTCATCGTGGCCGGTCCCGACTCGACCTTCAGCGACCGGGACAAGCTCCTCCTGGACCAGTACTTGATGAACGGAGGCAACCTGCTCTGGCTCATCGACCCCCTCGCCACCGACCTCGACAGCTTGAGGGAAGCGAAGCAGACCTTGGCCATCACCCGGGAAACGGGCCTCTTCGACCTGCTGTTCCATCACGGCGTCCGGCTCAACCGCGACATGGTCCTCGATGCCCAGTGCGCCCCGATCGTCCTCAACGCCGGGCCAATGGGCAATCAACGGAACATGCAGATGTTCAACTGGTACTTCGCCCCGGTCGTCCTGGCCGGTCCGGAAGCCCATCCCATCTGCGCCAACCTCGACCCAGTCCACTTCGACTTCACCAGCAGCCTCGATCCGGTCAATGCCCTCGACGGTCGGGAGAGCCGCATTCTCCTGGAAAGCTCCGTGCGATCGGTCATCTACAACGCCCCCGTCCGGGTCGCCAGCGGAGTGGTCAACCTGCCACCCGAGCACTTCGAAACCGGTCGGACCGAAGGCTACCCACTGGCCGTGTTGCTCGAAGGCCGATTCGAGAGCTTTTACGCCCTGAGGCTCAACGCCCAACTGAAGGACGACCCCGACTTCGCCTTCCGGGAAAGCACGGATTCCGGCCGCATGATCGTGGTCTCCGATGCCGATTTCATCCGCAACAACACCCGCGCCGTGGAAGGCGGCATGGCCCCACTTCCCCTCGGTTGGGACCGGGCGAGCCAACGGGTCATCTACGACAACAAGGAGTGGTTGCTCAACGCCGTCAGCTACCTGCTGGACGACGCGGCCCAAATCAGCCTCCGCTCCCGGAGCATCGCCTTCCGACCCCTCGATGATCGCCGCATCCGCGGGCAGGAAACCATGTGGACCCTGGCCGCGGTGGGCAGCCCAATCCTCCTCGTCCTCCTCCTCGGCCTCGTGCTCCCAGCCCTTCGACGTCGACGGTGGACCCGAATCCCTCAACGCGCCGCATGAACCGGACCCGATTGACCCTGCTCGCCATCGCCGTCCTCGGAACAGTGGCCCTCATCACAGCCCTCCAACCGGAAGGCGGTCAGCTCGACGCCGACAGCACCACCCACTTCGCCATCGACGACACGACCCGCGTCACCCGCATCCGAATCGCCGATGCGCAAGGCCAGGTCGCGCTGCTCGAGCGCGGCCAGCATCCACTCGGACTCTGGACCTTGAATGGCCGTCATCTCGCCCGAAAGGACGCGACGGACCTGCTCCTCAAAACCTTCAAGCGGGTGTCCGTCCGTCAGCCGGTCCAACAATCGGCGAAAGAAGGTGTCCTCCGGATGATGGCCTCTTCCGGAAAGCGGGTGGACATCCACCTCGACGGAGCCGACACCCCCGCCAAGACCTGGTTCATCGGAACCCCCACGCAGAGCCACACCGGCACGCACATGCTGCTCGAGTTGCCCGGGGAAGGACGGTCCGACACCCCGTACATCACCCACATGGAGGGCTTCACGGGGTTCCTGTCCACGCGCTTCTTCACGTCGGAGGAAGAGTGGCGCTACACGGGCATCTACGAATCCCGCCCGGGCGAAATCCTCTCAGTAAGTGCCCGCCCTCTCGATGACATCGGCCGCGAGGCCACCCTCGAATGGACCCCGGAAGGGGAGACCCTGACCGCTCTGGGTGATTTCCAGTGGTTCGATGTGCCACAGGGAGTTCTCCGCGACCAATGGATCCGTCTGTGTGACGTCCACATCGAAACCTGGAACAGCCACCTCTCCCCGGAGCAGGAGGACAGCCTCATCCAAAGCCCGCCTGCCTGGCAACTCGACGTCCGGTACAAGGATGGCCGTCACATCCCGATGACCCTGCATTGGAAGGCGCCCATCATGGAGGAATACGACCTCGAGGGGCGGCTGTTGCCCCATGACGGGAGCCGCATGTATGCGGTGGTCAACGGCGAGGTGGCCCTCGTCCAGACCTTCGTCTTCAATCCCATCCTCGATTTCTGGCGCAACCTCGCTGGAAACCGACCATCCCCCGCAGCCTCATGAATGCGTTCCTCATCGACGGCGTCAGAACGCCCATCGGCAACTTCGGCGGCACCCTGTCGCCCATCCGGACGGACGACCTCGCGGCCCACGCCTTGCGGGCCCTGCTTGAACGCCACCCGGACCTCAACCCCGCCGACATCGGGGATGTGCTCCTGGGCTGCGCGAATCAGGCCGGAGAAGACAACCGCAACGTCGCCCGGATGGCCTTGCTCCTTGCCGGACTTCCCCACACGGTGCCGGGCGAGACCATCAACCGGCTCTGCGCCTCCGGCATGGCCGCCACCATCCATGCCGCCCGGGTGCTCCACATGGGAGATGCGGACCTCATGGTCTCCGGAGGTGTGGAGCACATGACCCGCGGGCCGTGGGTCATCAGCAAGGTGAGCCAGCCCTTCGGCCGGGACGCCGAGATGCACGACACAAGCTTCGGTTGGCGGTTCATCAACCCGAAGCTGGACGCCCTGTACGGCACCGACGGCATGGGCACCACGGCCGAGAACCTTGTGGATCTGCACGGCATCTCACGCGAAGACCAGGACCGGTTTGCCGCTGGCTCCCAGTCCAAGGCGGCCAAGGCCCGTGAGGCCGGCC
The DNA here is from genome assembly GCA_011522855.1 of Flavobacteriales bacterium. Lineage (GTDB taxonomy): Bacteria > Bacteroidota > Bacteroidia > Flavobacteriales_D > Sanyastnellaceae > UBA8752. Next base: position 6,423 of record WTID01000130.1, on the reverse strand, counting down.
ATTTCAAGGAGGAAATCGTGCCCGTCTCCATTCCCCGAAGAAAACAGGATGACCTCGTCTTTGCCGAGGATGAATTCATCAAGCCGGCCTCAACCCCGGACATCCTGTCCAAGCTCCGACCCGCCTTCCGAAAGGAGGGTGGCAGTGTCACAGCCGGCAACAGCAGTGGCCTCAACGATGGGGCCTGCGCCCTGCTTCTCGCCAACCAGGCGGGCATGGAGCGACACGGGCTCACCCCGTTGGCCGAGATTGTCACCAGCGCCGTGGTCGGCGTCGAGCCCCGCATCATGGGCATCGGCCCGGTGGAGGCCTCCCGACAGGCCCTCACCAAGGCCGGACTGGCCCTCGAAGACATGGACCACATCGAGCTGAATGAGGCCTTTGCCGCCCAGAGCCTGGCCTGTACCCGATCGCTCGGGTTGGCCGACGACGACCCTCGCATCAATCCGCAGGGGGGCGCCATCGCCTTGGGCCATCCCCTCGGAATGACCGGGGCCCGCATCCTGTTGACCGCTGCACGCCAGTTGAAGCGCAACGGTGGCCGCCATGCCCTCGTCACGCTCTGCATTGGGGTCGGCCAGGGCTACGCGACGATCCTTCGGAACCCGGACACCGCATGATCCAGTCCTTCAAGGGCATGGTGCCCGTCATCGACCCGAGTGCTTACGTCCACCCGCAGGCCACCGTCATCGGCCACGTGACCATCGGCCCGGACTGCTACGTAGGACCGGGCGCCGTCCTCCGCGGGGATTGGGGGCGCATCGTGTTGGAGCGGGGATGCAATGTGCAGGAAAACTGTGTCGTCCACATGTTTCCCGGAACCACGGTCCACCTCTCCGAGGGCGCGCATGTCGGCCATGGCGCCGTCGTGCACGGCGCCACACTCGGCAAGCAGTGCATGATTGGCATGAACGCCGTCATCATGGACGACGTCCAAGTGGGAGAGGGGTGCATCGTAGGGGCATTGGCTTTCCTCAAGACCAAGAGCGAATGGCCTTCGAGGACCATCATTGCCGGCCACCCCGCCAAAGTCATCGGGGACGTCTCCGACGCCATGCTCGCCCACAAGGTGGAGGGCACGGCGCTGTATCAGCAATTGCCGGAGGACTGTCGAGAGCACCTCGTCGAATGTGAGCCCCTCACTGCCGCTCCGGCCTCCCGCCCGGAATCCTTCCCCTCGTTCGAGACCTGGCAGAACCGCCGGCAGCAGAGCTGACACATGGCACGGGGCCCGTTTCATTTCAAGGCCTTTTCCGTCGAGCAGGATGGAGCGGCCATGAAAGTGGGGACCGACGGCATCGTCCTCGGATGCTGGACGGATGTGGACGGGGTCCGCGTGGTCGTCGATGCCGGCGCCGGCAATGGATATGTCGGCATCATGCTCATGCAGCGCATGGCGGAAGGGAAAGTCATCGGCTGCGAATTGGAGCCTGACGCAGCCAAACAGGCGGCAGAGAATTATGCCAGCCACCCCTTTGAGGGCAGGACGGGAGTCGCCTGGGAAGGGGCCATCCAGGAAGCCGCCACGGCCATGCCCGAACTCGCCGGAACGGTGGACCTGATGATTTCGAATCCACCCTTCTTTCGAGACAAGCCCAAGTCACCGATCCGCGCCCGCAACCTCGCCCGCCACGACGACACGCTCACCATGGGCGACCTGGTCAAGGCCGCAGCCGAGCTCCTTCGACCGGGAGGCCGATTGTGCACCATCTGGCCCCATGACCGACTCGACGAGTGGGCCTCCTGGGCCGCAGGGTGGGGGTTTCTCCCCACGAAGCTGGTGCATGTCCAGACCATGCGTCACCTCCCACCGAAACGGTTCCTGTCCGAATGGACCCTCAGACCGACATCCGAATTGGACTGCCTGGAGGACACCCTGACGCTGGAAGGAACGGCCACCCTCGATTTCACAGACCAGTATCTCAGGTATGTCAAGCCCTACCTCAGGGGAACCTGAGTCTGGAACCATCAGCCAGCAAAGAGGGGGGCGGTCAACCGCCGAGGACGCGCTTGAGATCGCCCAACTGCTTCTCCCACAACAGGGTCGCCTCTTCCACTTCATCCTCCTCTGCATAGTCGGTCACGAGCAGGGCGGTGTCCCCGGTCAGGGGATCAATCTTGATGCGCATCTCAAAGAAAGTCTTGGCGCCTTCCTCCTCATGCTCCATCCAACGGAACTTGACGAACTCTTCCCGCTTCTGGGTCACGAGCCGGGCCGATTCCTCGGAACCATCCCAGAAAAAGGTGAAGACGTCCTTCTTGATGTTCACGTCATCGGCGAACCATTCCGACAGTCCACTCGGATTGTTGAGCCGGCTGAAAATGGATCCTTTGCTCGCCTGAATCGGCACCTCAACTTGAAATTCAACTCGCTCCATGTGCAGGGAATGGGGCCGTAAGATACAATGAGCACTGAGCACAGGCACCGAAACGCGTGCAAACAATCCCAAAAGCGATGCGCGCGAAGCGGACTTTGCCTAATTTTGCCGCCCGTCTGAAAAGACGACTTGCCACGGCGAGGTAGCTCAGCTGGTTAGAGCGCAGGATTCATAATCCTGAGGTCGAGAGTTCAAGTCTCTCTCTCGCTACAAAAAAGAAGCCCGGAAATTCCGGGCTTTTTTGTTGCCGGACCGAACGCTTTCTGGGAAAAGAACCCCACCTGCCGCTGACTTCGGATACGGCACGTCCACTGGGGATTTCGGAATCCTGTCGTATCTTCTGTAGGACCATTTTTCTCTCATGATGCGCCTTCTGCTTTGCTGTTGGCTGTCGTTTCTCGTGCAGTCCATCCTGGGCCAGTGCGCAGACCCGACGGCGTGCAACTACGATCCGAATGGAGACCCCTTGGCCGGCCAGACCGCCTGTCTGATTCTGGAGCCCCACGTCGTACACACAGACGGAGCACTCGCGGGGCAGACCACGTATCGCCTATACGTGTTCCTCCCGGAACCTGACGTTTTCCTGTCCGCCATCAGCACCATCATCGACGAGACGCTGGACCCGGACCTCTTCCCCGGTCAAGCCACCCAGATCCACATCACCACGACGACGGACTTCCATCAGGACGCCGTCGGCAGCGTCGCCGCCACGGGAATTCTGCCCAGCCTCCTCGACTTCTTTCCCGACCTCCTCTATGACAGTTGGGTCACCATCGGCCACGCCCCGGAGGACGGCGTGGCCGCCGCGACAGTCGGCACGATCTACAGCCCCAACCAGAATTGGGTGGCCGCCTTCGAAGCAGGCGAAGACCTCGTCATGGACGACATCATCGGCGGTCTGTGGTACATCTACAATGACGGCAACAACCAAGGCGTCCCCGATGCCGATGGCAAGGTGTTGATCGCGCAACTCACGACGGACGGCGACGTCGGTGTCTCCCTGTCCGGACAGTACTTCCCGGACTACGGAAGCGGCCCCAATGGAGAGGCGGACGGTACCGCGGACATCCAGTTCATCACCGAACTCGGACCGCCTTGCCCAAACGATCCGAATGCGGGTTGCGTCTACCCCGACCCGGAACGGGATTGCGACGGCAATTGCCTCGTCGATGTCGACGGAGATGACGTCTGTGACGGTTCTGACCCCTGCGTGGGCACTCCGGATGCGTGTGGCGTCTGCAACGGACCGGGTGCCATCTATGCCTGCGGGTGCACCGACATCCCCACTGGGGACTGCGATTGCGACGGAAACCAGTTGGATGCTCTCGGCGTCTGTGGCGGTCCGTGCGCAGCCGATGCCGACGGAGATGGCCTCTGTGATGACGTGGACGACTGCGTGGGGGCCTACGACGAATGTGGCGTGTGCAATGGTCCCGGGGCAGTCCTCGCCTGCGGTTGTACCGGATTTCCGGCCGGCACGTGCGACTGTGACGGCAACCTTCTTGATGCCATCGGCGTCTGCGGAGGCACCTGTACGGATGATGCGGATGCCGACGGAATCTGCGACGACGTGGACCCCTGCATCGGGGCATTCGACGCCTGTGGCCAGTGCAACGGACCGGGCGCCATCTACGACTGCGGATGCTCGGACCTGCCCTCAGGAGCCTGCGACTGTGACGGCAACCAATTGGATGCCATCGGGGTCTGCGGCGGCGATTGTGAAGCCGATGTCGATGCGGATGGAGTCTGCGATGATGTGGACCCCTGTGTCGGAGCGTTCGACGCCTGTGGAATCTGCAATGGACCGGGAGCCATCTACGATTGCGGATGCTCCGGAATCCCCAGTGGAGACTGCGACTGCGAGGGCAACACCCTCGACGCCATCAACGTCTGTGGAGGCGCGTGCACAGCCGATGTCGACGCGGACGGAATCTGCGACGACGTGGACCCGTGCATCGGGGCCTACGATGCCTGCGGAGTGTGCAATGGAGTGGGGGACCTGTACCAATGTGGCTGCGCCAACATTCCGGCAGGCGATTGTGACTGCAACGGCAACCAAATCGATGCCCTCGGAATCTGCGGAGGAGGGTGCGCGGCCGATGCGGACGGAGATGGTATCTGCGATGACATCGTCCAGGGCTGCACCTATCCGGAAGCCTTGAATTACGCTGAACTGGCCGTTTTGGACAACGGAACCTGCTCATTCCCAGCACCTCCCGAACCGAATGACTGTCCGAAGGATCTGGATGGGGACGAACTGATTGGGGTGGGAGACATCCTGGCCCTTCTCGCCGATTTCGGCATGAGCTGCCCGTAATTGAAAATGGACACGGCGTGCCCAAAGACAAATTAGTGCGCTCTTTATAAGGTTTGGACGCTTTTTTGACGCATATTTCTGTAGCCAAATTCGCTTGCCACCATGCCTTCTCCCCAGGCTTCCTTTCCTGCTGTCCTCCGTTTTTGTCTTGCACTGTGCCTGTGCGCCCCATTCACAACCCAAGCCCAAGGGGTTCCCTGCAACGGTGAAGAATCCAACGGCAACTTCTCCCTCAGCGTCGAACTGTTCGCCGAAGACATCGGCCCCCTGACCGACCTGAACGGCGCAGTCACCGACCTGAGCGGCTACAACACCTACCGCATCTTCGTCAACACTGAAGGCCCGCTCGACAAGTTGAGCGCCGTTTACGGCGATGATGCACGCCCGCTGAGCATCGCCTCCACCGCGTCCTTCCATCAGACCCCCCTGTTTCCTGGGGTCTCCAATGCGCTGGTCAACATCATCAACCCCCTGCTCTTCGCGTCTTTTCCAGCACTCCAATATGACAGCTGGCTGACCATCGGCATCGACGAAGCTCACACCGCCTCAGACGGTGAAACCGACATCGCCCTCATCGAAGACCCCCTGGCCGAATTCGCCACCACCTTCGCCAACGGCGGCAACGTCACCATCAACACGGCCACAGGCGGGGCCTGGTACATCGACGATGCCGACCTCTACAACAATGGCGACGCCGGAGTCGAACAGAAGGTCCTCATCGCCCAGCTCACCACCGAAGGTCAAGTCTCCGGAGACCTCGCCATGCAGATTTTCCGCGACGGCGAAGCCAACTCCGAGAACTGCATCCGGCCCTATCTGAGCTTCCAGTCCCATGGCTGCATGGACGCCACGGCCTGCAACTATGCACCAACAGCCATCTTCGATGACGGCACCTGTGACTTCTGCAGCTGTCCCGACTCCGTCCAGGTCCTCTCGGCTTCCTTTCCCAGTGACATCATTCCCGGTTACTCGCTCGAAATTGAACTGATTGCCGACCACGACACCACGGGCATCACCACCAACATCCTCGGAACGCCTGACCCACTCGCAGGGACGAAGACCTACCGACTCTATGCCCAGGTCGACAATCCGGGAACTCGCGTTCTTTCCGGGTATGGCAACGATACCGAGGTCCTCAACATCAACACGACCACATCCTTCTACCAAGCTACGTTGGGTGCTGAGACTCCGTCCAACATTTCCTCCAGCCTCTTTGGCATTTCTCCCTACGAGGATCTCGAATACGACAGTTGGGTCACCATCGGAATTGACCGCTCCCCCAACTTCTTGCCAGCAGGTTATGAAGCCATCACCACCATCGCCGATCCCGCCTTCAATTGGTTCGCCGACTTTGAGGAAGGTAACGCCCTAATCGCCAACACGGTCACCGGCCTCGCATGGATTGTGAATCCCCCCACGGCGTTGAATGTTTATCCCGATTCAGACCTCCGGGTCCTGATCGGACAGTTCACTACATCAGGAACTGTATCTGGAACCTTGGGTCTCCAAATCATTCCGTTTGACGGCGATCTCGGAGAAGACTTCAGACTGCCCTTCAGTTTCACGACGGAAGGGCTGGGCGATTACGTCGATGTATTTCCAGACATCTGCACTTGCGAGAATGTAGATGGGGATTACCTGTGCGACGATGAAGACAATTGTACAGATGTCACCGCCTGCAATTTTGACGACCCGGCCAATGGCTCTTGTCAAGTGCTCGATGAGTGC
>WTID01000244.1 GCA_011522855.1 Flavobacteriales bacterium | reverse complement strand
GAGCAATCGACCAGCGGCGTCATCTTCTACTGGGGCATCCGGCACGACGCCCCGGACCTCCACCTGCACAACATCCTGTGGGCCCAGGATTACCGCGAGGAATTCCGCTGCCTGTTCGAAGAAAAACGCATCGCGGACGACCCGACCGTCTACATCAACATCGGGAGCAAGACGTCTCCGGCCGATGCGCCGGATGGAGCGGGCAACTGGTTCGTCATGGTCAATGCCCCCGCCGGCTGGGATGCCGCAGGGATTGACCAGCTGCGAACCCGGGTCGAGCAGAAGATCCTCCGCATCACGGGAATCGATGTCTCGGCCCACCGCGAATGCGAGCACATTTTGACCCCGAGTGACATTGCCTATCGCACAGGCAGCCACCTCGGCGCCCTCTATGGTCCGGCCAGCAACAAGGCCACCAGCGCCTTCCTCCGCCACCGGAACCGGGACCGCCGCATCCGGGGACTGTACTTTGCCGGCGGAAGCGTTCACCCCGGAGGCGGAATTCCCCTGTGCCTCCTCAGCGGACGGATCACCCACGAACTCATGAAGCGCCATGACCCCCAGCACTGAGCGCGGCCTCTTCGGCTTCAGCGGATGGTGGATGTCCCTGCCCGCCTGGATGGGGCTCATCGCCTTCCTCCACGCCGTGGGCCTGGCCGGTGTCGTGCTCTATGACGCCTCCCTCGTGTTGGACCTGACCGTCTTCAACCTGCTCCTGTCCACCGTCGTGGTCCTTGGATTCGGCGACCCGAAGAACGGGGGACGGTGGACCATGACCGGCTACATCACCTATGCCGTCGAGGTGCTCGGGGTGCAGACCGGATTCCCTTTCGGCGACTACGAGTACGGTTCCCGACTCGGCCCCCACATCTACGACACCCCCCCGATGATTGGCGTGCTGTGGCTGATCACCCTCAGCGGGGCCGTCTATTGGGCCGAGCGCCTGCTTTCCGGCGGCGGAACCGCCCTCCACCGGATGGGCCGGGCCGCCATCGCCGCGACCATCATGCTCGCCTTCGACCTCATCATGGAGCCCGTCGCCATGATGGCCGACTTCTGGAACTGGGCCGGCGACACCATTCCCTTCAGGAACTACGCCGCCTGGTGGGTCATCGCCTTCCTCCTCGCCTGGCTCTGGGGCGGATCGCGCAGTCGATCCTTCAGAACCAACCGCGCCGGGGGCCTGTTGCTTTTGGTGCAGACCGCCTTCTTCATCGGACTCCTCCTGTTGCCATGGACATCCTGATCGCCTCCCTCATCGTGCTCGCCACCTTCATCACCATGGAAGGCGTGGCTTGGGCTGCCCACAAATACCTGATGCACGGCGCCATGTGGTACTTCCACCGCGACCACCACCAGCACGAACCGGGGTTCTTCGAAAAGAACGACGCCTTCTTCCTGATTTTCGCCGTCCCCAGCGCCTGGTGCATCATCACCGGCATTCCCAACGCAGACTTCAGGCTTTGGGTTGGCGCCGGCATTGCCGCGTATGGTTTGTGTTACTTCCTCGTCCACGACGTGTTCATCCACCGTCGGTTCAGTTGGTTCCGCAACGCCAAGCACCCCTACTTCGCCGCCATCCGCAAGGCCCACAAGGTCCACCACAAGCACCTCGGCAAGGAGGACGGTGAATGCTTCGGCATGCTGTGGGTGCCGCTCCGCTACTTCCGGGAAGCCCGCAAAGCCCACGAGGCCCGTACCTTGAGCCAGGGATGAATCCGCACTACCTCTATCTCACGGTCGACCTGGCGGTGCTGGCCATTCCATTGCTCTGCAGCTTTGACCGCAAGGTGAGGTTCGTCCGCTTTTGGCCAGCGCTTTTTCCGGCCATCGCCGTGATGATGGCCCTCTTCATTCCCTGGGACATCGCCTTCACCGAACGGGGCATCTGGGGATTCAATCCCGACTACCTCAGCGGCCTCTGGATCGCGGGCATCCCCTTGGAAGAATGGCTCTTCTTCCTCTGCATCCCCTACGCCTGTCTGTTCACCTATGAGTCGCTGAAGCACTACATCCCCCACCCCATCGGGGGGACCATGGCCATCCCCGCCAGCACGCTCCTCGCCATCCTCAGCGCCAGCCTGTGTGTGGCCAACCTCGACCGGTGGTACATCGCCGTCACCTGCGCCCTGACCGCCCTGCTGTCGGCCGGCCTGGCCCTTTCGGCCTCGCGCTGGGCCTCCGTCCGGGAATGGAACCACCGCCTGTGGTTCGCCTACCTCCCCCTGCTCGTGCCGTTCATCCTCTCCAATGGGGTCCTGACCGGGCTCCGGTTCTGGCAGTACGCCCCGCTCAATCGAGAGGTCCAGGACATCGCCGACCAGATCGTGTGGTACAACAACGACCACAACCTCCAGCTCCGCATCTTCTCCATGCCGGTCGACGACCTCTTCTACGGCTTCCTGATGATCGCGATGACGGTGGTGGCCTACGAACTGATTGCCCGCCGCCTGGGCCTCGTCACGGGGTCGGCGCCTGCACCACGGCCGTGACATAGCGGTGGTCGCTCAGGCCATCGCCCCCATGGCCATAGTTCAGGACGGGCCAGACCGGATCCACGAGAATGTGGTCAATCCGCACACCGGGCACAGCACCCTGCCACGTCCCGTCCATTCGAAGTCCACGCAGGTCGTGGGTGTCCCGGAGATGCGTTCGGGCCGCCTGGAGTGCCCAGCTGACCGGCACGTCATTGAAATCCCCACACAGGACCACCGGGTGGGGGCTGCGCGCCACCGCCTCCATGACCCGCGTCACCTGGGTGACCCGCTCGGAATAGGCCTCCCGCATCCGCGACCAGATCCGTTGCCGGCCTTCCGCATCGGGCACCCCCTCCTCCAGCGCGGCGTACTCCTCCGACCCGAAGTGTAAGCTGGCGAAGTGGGCGTTGAAGACCCGCACGGTGTCGCCGTTCCATGCGATGTCGGAGACGGCACAGGCGTTGTTGCTCCGGGTGCCGAAGGCGATGTCCTCCCGGCCCACGATGGGATGCCGGGACCATGTCGCCACCCCGAACCGCCGGCCGGCTTTGCCCCGTGCCCAGACCTCGTGGACCTGGACCGGCGCCTTCTCCACGCCCCCCACGGCGCGGCGCACCGGACCCTCCACCGGGAAGGCCGCCGGATCCGGATCCCGGTAGTGCTCCTGAAGGCACAGCACGTCCGGGCGCTCGC
>WTID01000120.1 GCA_011522855.1 Flavobacteriales bacterium | reverse complement strand
ATGAGGTCGTCGTAGAACGCATTGGAAAGGCGCTTGTACACGCCCATGAAAGGCAGCGGAAGGGCATCCCCCGACGTCACGGCATAGCGCTCCCAGTTGCCGTAATGGCCGCAGGACAGCAGGACGCCCGGGGGCTTGTCCGCATACGGAGCCAGCACCTCCGGGTTGACATGATGGAACCGCTTCGCCAGGTCCGCCCGGTCCGCCCGGAACAGCTTGATGGACTCCACGAGCACCTCGGCGAGGTGGGTGAAGAAGTCCCGGGCGATGCGCCTCCGCTCGCCCTCCGTCTTTTCCGGGAATACCCGCTCGAGGTTGGCCAGCACCACCTTTTTCCGGTAGCCGGACCACCACAGAAGGGTGGCGAACAGGTCCGCGATGGGATAGAGCACCCCGTACGGCAGCCGTCCGAGGGGACCGACAAAGAGGATATGGAGCAGCCGGGTCATGGTAGGGAAATGCGGAGGCCATCCTCTCCGAGGTAAACGCCGCGGGGGAGTTCCGGTGCCACGTCCCGGTGCTTGCCCAGCAGGTGACTGATGTGGGTCAGGTAGGCTTCGTCCGGCCCCACCCGTTCAATGACCTCGAGGGCTTCGTCCAAGGTGAAATGACTGAGGTGGGACTCTTTGCGCAGCGCATTGATCACCAACACCTTGACCCCATCCAGGCGGTCCCAGGTCTCGGGCGCGAAGGCGTTGGCGTCGGTGATGTAGGCGATGGGGCCGATGCGGAAGCCCAGCACGGGCAACTTGTAGTGGACGACCGGAAGGGGCATCACCTCCACCCCGCCGATGGTGATGGGCCCGGAGTCGAGGTCGTGCAGCTGAACCTTGGGGATGCCGGGGTACGGATGGGGGTCAAAGACATACTTGAACTCGCGGCGCAGGGCCTCCTGCACGCGGGGTACGGCGTAGACATCCATGTCCCGCTTCTGGCGGAAGTTGAAGGCGCGGATGTCGTCGAGACCGGCCACATGGTCCTTGTGCTCATGGGTGAACAGGACCGCATCGAGCGTGGTCACCTTCGAACGGAGCATCTGCTGCCGGAAATCGGGACCGGTGTCGACCACGAAGGTCCGCGCACCCTCCGGAGCGTGCTCCCCATCGACCTCGAACAGGGCGCTGGATCGGGTGCGGTTGTCGCGGGGGTCGGTGGACGTGCACACCCTGCAGTCACAGGCGATGACCGGGACCCCCTGGGAGGTTCCGGTGCCGAGAAGGGTGAGGTGAACGCCCATGGTGGGCAAAGTTAATCGCCTCCCGGTCCGCGTTCCGGGCGCAACTCGGTACCTTTGCAGGGCACCTTCATCCTCTCCCGTGGACAGCAACCGCGTCATCCTGTCGGCCAAGCAGAAGGCCCTCCGGGTCAACATGAACCACGACCTCTACGGCACCTTTGCCGAAATCGGGGCCGGACAGGAGGTCGTCCGCCACTTCTTCCGCGCCGGAGGCGCCAGCGGCACCATCGCCAAGACAATCAGCGCCTACGACAAGGACTTCAGCGACGCCATCTATGGCGTGGAAGAGTCGGGTCGCTATGTGTGCGAGCCCCGGGTGCAGAAGATGCTGGACCACGAGTACCGCCTCTGCGAGGAGCGTCTCTCGCGGGAGATGCACCCCACCAAGAGGTTCTTCGCGTTCGCCAACACGGTCGCCACGATCAACTACCACAAGACGATCGAGGGCCACGGCTGGTTCGGCATCCGGTTCCAGACGGCGCCCAACAAGGCCCCGAACACCGTGGTGCTCCACGCCCGTTTCCACGAGCCGGACGCCCTGCTCCAGCACGCCAGCATCGGCACGCTCGGCGTGAACCTCATCTACGGCTGTCATTTCCTGTACAAGCAGCCCAACGACCTGCTGCTCAGCCTCTACGACGAGCTGGACAAGGACCAGATCGAGATTGACACCATCCAGATGAACGGCCCGGATTTTGCCGGGGTCGACAACCGGTTGCTGTCCCTCCAACTGGTGAAGCACGGCATGACCGACGCGGTCATCTTCTCCCCCGACGGCCGCAACCTGCAGGCCGCCGACGTGCTCTACAAGAAGAACATCCTCGCCATCCGCGGCAGCTTCCGTCCCGTCACCAAGGTCAACCTCGACATGATGGAACGCGGCCTTGCCCTCTTCCGTGAGGAGAACCGGGTCGAACAGGACCGCATACAGCTGCTTTTCGAGATCACGCTCAACAACCTCAAGGCCGAGGGCGACATCGACGAGAAGGACTTCCTGGACCGGGCGGACATCCTCTGCTCGCTGGGGCACACCGTGCTCATCTCGAACTACCAGGAGTACTACAAGCTCATCGAGTACTTCTCGCGCTACACCAAGCGGCGCATGGGCGTCATCATGGGCGGCAACGCGATGATGGACCTGTTCAATGAGCGCTATTACCGCGACCTCAATGGCGGCATCCTCGAGGCCTTCGGCATCATGTTCAGCCGCGACCTCAAGGTCTATGCCTATCCTTGGCACGATGCGGAGAATGACGTGCTGATCCGCACCGACAATGCGCCCATCCACCCGCGGATCAAGCCGCTCTACGACTACCTGCTGTTCAACAAGCGCATCACGGACATTCAGCTCGAAGACCTGTCCCTGCTGGACATTTTCAGCGTGGAGGTGCTACGCATGATCCGCGATGGAGAAGGGGGCTGGGAGAACATGGTTCCCAGCGAGGTCGACCGCATCATCAAGCGCAACCGCCTGTTCGGTTACGATGGCCCCGCCCCTTCCGAAAACGGGGGGCTGACCGGGGCGGCCATGCTCAACTGAGCCCACGACACTTTCATTCGGCGTCGGAACCGTTCGCGAAGCACCGGACGCCCGAAACGCAAAAGGCAGCCCTGAGGCTGCCTTTTGCTGTTCAGACGGGCCGAGGCCCGTATCGCTCGTCCGACGATCAGTCCGCGGAGACCTCCTCGGATTCGCCCACCTCGACGAGGCGGTCGAACTCCTCCTGGGAGCCCACGATCTGGTTGTGCCAGTGGCGCATGCCGGTTCCCGCCGGGATCAGGTGACCCACGATGACGTTTTCCTTCAGGCCGCCGAGCTTGTCTTCCTTGGCGCTCACAGCCGCCTCGTTGAGGACCTTGGTCGTCTCCTGGAAGGAAGCCGCCGAGATGAAGGACTTGGTCTGCAACGAAGCCCGGGTGATACCCTGGAGCAGCGGATGCGCCGTGGC
>WTID01000246.1 GCA_011522855.1 Flavobacteriales bacterium | reverse complement strand
GGCACCATGGAATTGCGCCCGGGAGACGAGGACCTCAAGTCCAAGGAGATTCCCATCGAGACGTTCTTTCACAAGATTGTCATGCTGCGCGACCGCCTGCGCGTGCTCGAACAGAACATCAACAGCCACGGCAAGCTCTCCGACGAGGACAAGGTCAACCTCCAGCAATACATCACCCGTTGCTACGGCTCGCTGACCACCTTCAACGTCCTCTTCGACCGCAAGGAAGATTGGTTCGTGGGCGAGAAGAAGGGATGACGCCCGAGACCGCCTTCCAGATCGTCAACGGAGCCGCCCCCGTGGCGTGGATCGCCATGATTGCCGCTCCCCAATCCAAGTTGGCGCAGCGCATCGTCCTCAGCGGGGCCTTCGTGGCCATCCTCGCTGCGGTCTATGCCCTGATCATCGCCACCCACTTCAACTTCGAAGGGGCCGACTTCCTGACCCTGAAGGGCATCATGGCCTTGCTGAACGACCCTTGGGCCATGACCGCGGGGTGGGTGCATTACCTCGCCTTCGACCTTCTGGCCGGCATCATCGTGACCCGAAAGGGGATGGAGCTGGAAATTCCGCGGCTGGCCTTGCTTCCCTGTCAATTGGGCTGCTTCATGCTCGGACCGGTGGGCGTGTTCCTGTTCGTGGCCATCGCCAAGGCCCGGGGCCACGGTTGGAAGGACCTCGCCCTCGGTTGATCAGCGAACCACCGTCAGCATCCCGGAGAAGTCCTCCGGATACTTGCCGTGCGTCCAGCGCACCTGCACGTGCCAAGCGTATTGGCCATCCCGCACGAAATGCTCACCGGAGCCACTCTGGTCCTGGCCGATCCAGTATTCGTCGGGATCCGTGCTCGAGAAGACGACCTCACCCCAGCGGTTGAAGATCTGGAAGAGGTAGTCCGTGGCACCATAGGCCTGTCCGAGCGGACGGAATCCGTCGTTGACCCCGTCGTTGTTGGGGGAGAAGGCGTTGGGCACATAGAGGCGGAGATCCAGCTCGGTGAAGTGTGCCACAACCTGCACAGCCCCATCGGACGGCAGCACCACGCCCAATTCCTGGGTCTGCATGCCCACCACGTCTTCGGCGCCGACCACTTCCCAGCGGTCGAACTTCCAGTCGCCAGCCGGCTTGGCGATGAACCCTTGCGGGCCATCCACCACGAAACTGTCTTCCCAGTGGTCGGACACGATGGCCCGGCCCACGACCTCGACGGTTCCAGATCCGGCCGGCAGGACGTCCACCATCAGGTCGACGTGCTCCACGTATTCGAAGTGGGCGGTGACCGTGCCTCCGGTGTCCACCAAGAGGACTGCCTCATCGGATTCAGTGTCAGGCAGGATGGCGTTGTTGGTGTGGCTCCAATGGGTGAACGCCCACCATGTATCGGCGGTCGCCGCGATGTCATGGTCTCCATCGAAGAGCTCCTGCTCATCCGGGTAGGGGCCAATGACGAGACCATTCAACAGGATGTCGCCCACGCCCGCGGGCTCCACCTCGAAGACCACGACCTCAGGCGGCACCGGCTCACCGAAGTGGGCCATGATGGCCGCATCGCCGGTCAATTCAATCTCCAGGAATGGATCCTGGATGTCGCCGATGACCACATCGCCTGAGACAACCTCCCAGTAGAGGAATTCGGCGCCGACACACTCTTCCTCCGCTTCCAGCGAAATGGGCACGCCAGCGAAATACCATCCGGTGAACGGCACCATGGACGGATCGATGTCGAAGGAGTTCAATTCCACCTCGCCACACCCGTCAATCAGGACGGTCAGGTCGACCGGCTCCACGTCGTAACAGTCCTCCATGCCGCTCAGCACGGTCTCGTTGCAGCGCTCGTCGATGAAGTCGTGCACTTCCTGCACGGCCTCCTCCCACGCGGCGAGGTTGCCATCCCATCGCTCGATTTGTCGCGGCATCTCCGGCTCGATCACCCCGATCATGCTGTCGAGCACGGCGTGCATGTTGTCGCAGGTGAAGTGGGTGTTGCCCAGGTCCGCCCACCGGTTGATGTAGGTGGCCCAGAAGTCGTCGTTGTCCATCAGGGCGTTGAGCACGGGGATGTGTCCTTGACCGCCCACGTCGCCCATGTTCTCCGGGTTGCAAGGGTCCGCCTCGGACCCGGTGTCCGGCAGACCGGTGTAGTTGGCCCCATGACCGAAGGTGTTGTCGAGGTCCCACAGTGCGTAGCGCCAGCGGCGACCGTCCCCGTCGGGGTTCCGTCCCCGCCACCAGGCCGTGTTCCAGTTCAGCCAGTCGGCACAGACCACGTAGCTGTTCAAGATGAAGTAGTCGATGAGCGACATCTCATTCAACTCCGACGTGGCCTGGTTGTAGTTGGCCTCCACCGTCATGTCGTTGGTGGTGATGAAGTCCACGAGATCGTACCAATCGGCTCCGTCTCCGTACTCCTCCCAAGTGCCACCCCACGTCTTGAGGAAGTCGATGTCGTAGCGGGACTGGTCGTAGTAGCGGCGGGTGAAGTCGCTGTCGTCCACCTTCTCGCGGTACTCGTAGACCCCCCAGTACTGGCCATTGATGTAGAGGATGCAGCTCTCGCTCGTCCGCTCATCAAGGTGCAGGTCTGCGAGGGCACTCAGGGTCTGGCAGTAAGCGTCCCGGACGTGCGCTCCACCAGAGTAGGGGTAGTTGTCGTTGGCCGCCGCCTTGAAGATGAGGCGCTGGAACTTCCCGCGCTCGGAGATGTGGAACAGCTCGGCGTCGACCACATCGTCGTAGCCCATCTGGTCCCGGGTGATGTAGTCGAATCCTTTTTGCGGATAGGCGTTGGAGTCGTTTCCGTGCTCATTGGAATCGCCTTCGGCCTCCACCCAGAACGTGCCGTCCTCATGGAAGAACTCGATGTGCATCGGCTCGTCCCCAAACCAGGCACCGTCTTCCAGCCCCGGGCCACTCACGCTCACCACGCGGATCGTGTGGCTGTCGTCCCCGAGGAAATAGGTGTTGGTCTCAATGAAGCTCGGAGCCAGGACACCCGTGGGGTCCACCACGACCGCCCGGACCACGGTGGTCTCCATCAATCCGATGGGCGCCACGTAGGGGAGGGAGGTGTCCGTCGGCTTGTAGCCGTCGAGCGTGTAGTAGATGTCCATGCCCGCCGGGCCGGAAATGTCCAGCGAGAGGGCGGCCGAACTGTAGCCGGGCGCCTCGCCGAGAATCGGCATCGGGGCATA
>WTID01000213.1 GCA_011522855.1 Flavobacteriales bacterium | reverse complement strand
GCGGGCATCGTGAAGCTGGCCAAGGTCTTCGTCGCCAACAAGCGCAAGCTGAAGGTGGGGGACAAGATGGCCGGTCGCCACGGAAACAAGGGCATCGTGGCCCGGATCGTCCGCCAGGAGGACATGCCGTTCCTCGAGGACGGAACCCCGGTCGACATCGTGCTCAACCCGCTGGGCGTGCCGTCGCGGATGAACCTCGGCCAGATTTACGAGACGGTCCTCGGATGGGCCGGCCAGAAGCTGGGCATGAAGTTCGCCACGCCGATTTTCGACGGGGCCAGCCTCGACGAGATCAGCGGCTACACCGAGAAGGCCAACGTGCCGAGCTTCGGTGTGACCCACCTCTACGACGGCGAGACCGGCGAGCGCTTTGACCAGCCTGCCACGGTCGGCGTGATCTACATGATCAAGCTGAGCCACATGGTGGACGACAAGATGCACGCCCGTTCCATCGGTCCGTACAGCCTCATCACCCAGCAGCCGTTGGGAGGTAAGGCCCAGTTTGGTGGACAGCGTTTCGGAGAGATGGAGGTGTGGGCCCTCGAGGCCTTCGGTGCCTCCCACATTCTCCAGGAGATCCTCACGGTCAAGTCGGACGACGTGGTCGGCCGGGCCAAGACCTACGAGGCCATCGTGAAGGGCGACCCGATGCCGACCCCAGGCATCCCCGAGTCCTTCAACGTCCTCATGCACGAATTGCGCGGATTGGGATTGACCGTGGCCCTCGAGGCCTGAGTTGCTCCTGCTTCTAACTCATTGATCACCAAGAGATGACCAACAACAAGACCCCGAAGCTCTCCAGCGACTTCAACAAGATCCGCATCAGCATGGCGTCGCCCGAGGAAATCCTCGAGCAGAGCCACGGAGAGGTGCTGAAGCCGGAGACGATCAACTACCGGACGTACAAGCCGGAGCGCGATGGCCTCTTCTGCGAGCGCATCTTCGGCCCCGTCAAGGACTACGAGTGCCACTGCGGCAAGTACAAGCGCATCCGCTACAAGGGCATCGTGTGTGACCGCTGCGGCGTGGAGGTGACCGAGAAGAAGGTCCGCCGCGAGCGCATGGGCCACATCCAGCTCGTGATTCCCGTGGCGCACATCTGGTACTTCCGGAGCCTGCCCAACAAGATTGGCTACCTGCTCGGCCTGCCGACCAAGAAGCTCGACCAGATCATCTACTACGAGCGTTACGTGGTGATCCAGCCGGGCGTGGCGACCAAGACCGACGGCGAGGCACTGGAGGTGAACGAGTTCCTCACGGAGGAGGAGTACCTCGACATCCTCGACACCCTGCCCAAGGACAACCAGTATCTGGACGAGAAGGACCCCAACAAGTTCGTCGCCAAGATGGGCGCGGAGGCCCTGCACGACATGCTGGCCAACCTCGACCTCGACACGCTGAGCTTCGACCTGCGCCACGCGGCCAACACGGAGACCAGCCAGCAGCGGAAGAACGAGGCCCTCAAGCGTTTGCAAGTGGTGGAGGCCCTTCGGGATGCCAACCACCGGGTGGACAACAAGCCGGAGTGGATGATCGTCAAGGTCGTCCCGGTGATTCCGCCGGAGCTGCGCCCGCTGGTGCCGCTCGACGGTGGCCGTTTCGCCACGTCCGACCTCAATGACCTGTACCGCCGTGTCATCATCCGGAACAACCGTCTGAAGCGCCTGATCGAGATCAAGGCCCCGGACGTGATCCTCCGGAACGAGAAGCGGATGTTGCAGGAGGCCGTGGACAGCCTGTTCGACAACAGCCGGAAGTCCTCCGCCGTGAAGACGGAGAGCAACCGCCCGCTGAAGTCCCTGTCCGACAGCCTCAAGGGCAAGCAGGGCCGTTTCCGTCAGAACCTGCTCGGTAAGCGTGTGGACTACTCCGCCCGTTCCGTCATCGTCGTGGGACCGGAGCTCAAGCTCCACGAGTGCGGCATGCCGAAGAACATGGCCGCCGAGCTCTACAAGCCGTTCATCATCCGCAAGATGATCGAGCGGGGCGTGGTCAAGACGGTGAAGTCCGCCAAGAAGATTGTGGACGCCAAGGAGCCCGTGGTGTGGGACATCCTCGAGAACGTGATGAAGTCGCACCCCGTGCTGCTCAACCGGGCTCCAACCCTGCACCGCCTCGGCATCCAGGCCTTCCAGCCGAAGATGATCGAGGGCAAGGCCCTCCAGCTGCACCCACTCGCCTGTACGGCCTTCAATGCCGACTTCGATGGGGACCAGATGGCTGTGCACCTGCCGCTCGGCCCGGCCGCCATCTTGGAGGCCCAGCTGCTCATGCTGGCCAGCCACAACATCCTGAACCCGGCCAACGGTGCCCCGATCACCGTTCCGTCCCAGGACATGGTCCTCGGCCTGTACTACATCACCAAGGAGCGCAAGTCCACCAAGGAGGAGCCGGTCAAGGGTGAGGGCATGACGTTCTACTCCCCGGAGGAGGTCATCATCGCCTACAACGAGGGCCGCGCCGCGCTGCACGCCGGCATCAAGGTCCGCTGGGAAGACCACGCGGGCAACGCGTCCATCATCGACACGACGGTGGGACGGGTCCTGTTCAACGAGGTCGTGCCGAACGAGGCCGGTTTCGTCAACGAGCTCCTCACCAAGAAGAGCCTGCGGGGCATCATCTCCAACGTCCTGTTGGCGGTGGGCGTGCCACGCACGGTCCAGTTCCTCGACGACATCAAGAAGCTCGGCTTCACGATGGCGTACAAGGGTGGCCTGAGCTTCAACCTGAATGACATCATCATTCCGGAGGAGAAGGTCAAGCTGGTCGACAGTGCCAACGAGCGCGTCGGCGAGGTGATGGACAACTACAACATGGGCCTCATCACCAACAACGAGCGGTACAACCAGATCATCGACATCTGGACGAACACCAACTCGCGGTTGACCAACATCCTGATGGAGCGCCTGGAGACCGACAAGCAGGGCTTCAACTCCATCTACATGATGATGCACTCCGGAGCCCGTGGTTCCAAGGAGCAGATCCGCCAGCTGAGCGGCATGCGGGGCCTGATGGCCAAGCCGCAGAAGTCCAGCGCAGCCGGGGGTCAGGACATCATTGAGAACCCGATCCTGTCCAACTTCAAGGAGGGCCTGTCCATCCTCGAGTACTTCATCTCCACGCACGGTGCCCGGAAGGGTCTGGCGGACACGGCCCTCAAGACGGCCGACGCCGGTTACCTGACCCGCCGTCTCGTGGACGTGGCCCAGGACGTGATCATCAACGAG
>WTID01000049.1 GCA_011522855.1 Flavobacteriales bacterium | reverse complement strand
TCTTCCACCTCGACGGCGCCCTCGGCGGGGATTTGCCCGAGACCCCGATTGCCCTCGTCGAGCCTGCGGAAGGAAGAGGCATTGCCGGCATCGCGGCGATCAAGCGGACCGGCCCGAACCAACCGTTGGATCGGGAATACCTCGTGATGGAACTCGCCGAGCCGCTGACCGTCGGTCAGGCCTACACCCTGTCGTTTGAAGTCACGAACGGCCAATGGCTTCCCACCTCTTCTGCCGGTCTGGCGGTCAACGGCCTGGGCATTGCCTTCTCCATCGAAGAGCCCGTCCAAATGGGCAATGGCGCTTTGCCCTTCCCGGCGACGTTCCAATTTCCCTACGCGCGCTATGACGCCGAGTGGGAACGCATTTCATTCAATTTCGACGTGGCGGGACCCTCCCGTTACCTGACCATCGGGGTGTTCGATGCGGATGAGGACCTCGAAGCCGAGGTGGTGATGGGGGACAATCCGCAGATGGCCTATTATTTCTTCGATGATTTCCAGCTTCAGGAGCTGAGTCCCGAGGAGGGGCTGGCGCCGGCGGAGTTGGTGGACAAGGGGCCGGAAATCAAACCGGAACAGGACGAGGAAGCTCCCGTCTATGTGCCGAATGCCTTCTCTCCCAATGGAGACGGGCTCAACGACACCTTCCGCCCGGAAGTCGAGGGCGCCATGCCCGCGGTGTTCGAAATCTACTCCCGCTGGGGCGAGCGCCTGGCTCATTTGGATCCGGGCAATCCGGAATGGGATGGCCGTGACATGGAAGGCCGCCCCCTGGCCCCGGGCATCTACGTCTGGCGGATGGAGTGGCCCCAGATTGCCGGAAAGGCCGCACGTTCCGAGCAGGGCGCCGTGACCATCCTCCGTTGAGGACGTCTCCGCCCCCTGTCTCCAATCCCGCCATGGAGCTTGACCAGAATCCCCTGATTGACGGCCTGTCCGAGGCGCATCTCGTCCGACAGTGGTGGGAGGGACGGCTTGAGGGTGATGGCGTCCTCGGAGGATGGCCCTCCCGACCTGACCGTGCGCCATTGGATGCCCTGAGGGAACCCACCGGTGAGGACCGGGTGGACCGGGACCTTCTTGTGGAAGTGGTGAGCGAACAGTATGCCCGCGCCTCGATGGCCATTCCCGAAGCGCTGGGGCGGTTGGCGATCAATGAAGCGAGAACGGTGACCACGGGTCATCAACTCTGTCTGGCCGGAGGTCCGGCCTTCACCCTGTACAAAGCTTTGACGGCCGTGCACATGGCCCAGTGGCTGGAAGGCCGGTGGGGGACACCTGTGGTTCCCGTGTTCTGGCTGGCTTCGGAGGACCACGATTTTGAAGAGGTCCAGGCCCTATGGGATGGTGCGGAGTGGCACCGGTGGGATGGAGAGGGTGAATCTTCGCGGGGTGCCGTCGGGCGCATGGAGGCGGACGGCGCGCAAGACCTGTTGGGCCGTTGGGCCGATGCAGCCGGTCTGGCGGCGGAAAGGAAGGACCGCATCCTCGGGTGTGCCTCAGGCAGTCTGTCCGATGCGATGCGCCGTTGGATCCACGATCTGGTCGGAGCCAATCGCATCCTCGTTCTCGATGGGGACGATCCCCGGCTCAAAGGGGCCTTTGCCGAGCGCATGGTTCGCGAGATTCAAGAGGATGTGCTCTTCCGAGAGGTCGGCCGGGTCAATGCCGTCTTGGACCAGAATGGCCACGACCCCCAAGTGCACGTGCGCAAAACCAACCTGTTCCACCTGACCGCCGGTGGTCGCCACCGCTTGGTGTCCAACGGCGACGGCTGGACCGCAGGAGCCCACGCCTGGCCCGATTCCCAGGCGTTGATCGAAGAGGTGAAGGCCGACCCCGCCGCCTTTTCGCCCAACGCCCTCTTCCGTCCATTGTATCAGGCCTACCTGCTTCCCGATGTGGCCGTTGTCGGGGGATTGGCCGAGGTGGCGTATTGGCTTCAGCTGACCACGGCCTACGCGGCGTTCGGTCTGATCCGTCCCGTGCTCGTTCCCCGGGATGGGGCACGGGTCGTTCCTGGGTCGTGGACCGCCCTGGCGTCGAGTCTGGGGGTGACCAGAAGCGAATTCGGAGCGGACCTCAACGCATGGGAGGCCCATTGGCTGGCCGCAATGGAAGGGCCTTCCACCGATTCGTGGCGCACGGCACTGGATCGGGAAGCCGATGCCGCGAGGGCACACTTCACCGCGCTGGATGCGTCTCTCGAGGGCAGTGTCGAGGCGGCCCGGGCCAAGGTGCACAAGGTGCTCGACAAGCTGGAGGGACAGGGCAGGCGGGCCTTGCGCCGGCAGCATGCGGAGGAACTCGCCCAGCTCGCTCGCCTTCATGGATGGCTCCATCCGGAAGGGAATCCGCAGGAGAGGGTGGCCAGTGTTCATGCGTTGGCGGACGCCTGGCAGGAGGATGTATCCCTCGAAGACACCCTGAATCGTTCATTTCTCGAGGGGCATCGTGGGGAAGATTGGAGGCCTGTTCTGCACGAATTGCTCGGTGGAGCCCCTTAATTTTGTCATGGAAGGCAATGATCCTTTCCAGGAACGCCCCCATTGCCCATGACTTCCCAAGACAAGAATGCCCATTTGAAGGCGGCCACGGATGCCGAAGGCCGCGCGGCATCGCCCCAACTGCCCGAGGAGATCAAGAATTTCCTCATTGACATCGACGGGACCATCACCGAGGATGTCCCCAACGAACAGCCCGAGCGGATGGCCACCTGTGAGCCCTTCCCGGACGCCCTCGAGACGTTGAACCGCTGGTATGACGAGGGGCACATCATCACCTTCTTCACGAGCCGCACGGAGTCGCATCGAGAGGTGACCGAGGCCTGGCTTGCCGAGCATGGCTTCCAGTACCATGGCCTGCTGATGGGCAAGCCCCGAGGCGGCAACTACCATTGGATCGACAACCACGTCGTGCGGGCAACGCGCTACGTGGACCGCTTCACCGAGCTGGTGAAGACCACCAAGGAGATCGAGGTCTTCCGGGGCAACGAGGACGTCGAGGACTGATTCTCAACGGCGGTCGAGGAACCGCTGCAGGATGAGGGTGGCGGCAATCTGGTCCAGCTGCCCCTTTTCGCGTCGCTTGGACTTGCGCATCCCGGACTGCACCATCGCCAGGGAGGCCTCCCGGCTCGTGTCGTCCTCATCGACGAGTTCCACAGGAAGGTCCGGGTGGGCTTTGCGGAGCTGGTCCACAAAGGCCCGGATCGGCGCCGTGCTGTCCGTGGTGGTCCCGAGAATCAGGCCGGGCATCCCCACCACGAAGCCCGCGCAGGGCTCGGCCCCCACCAAGCGCTTCAGCACGTTCGGCAGGTCCTCCGGACTGCAGGTGCATTCCGGGGCGGCCACGATGGCGCCGGAGTCGGTCACGGCGATGCCGATCCGTCGGGTGCCATAGTCGAAGGCGATGTAACGGGCCATGGCGCGAATTTACCGGAAGCACGAGCCGCGGGCGCGGGTATCTTCGCCCCATGCTAGATTCACTGCACACTGCCATCGCCACTGCGGCGGAATGGAACTCGGCCCGGTCCATCATCGAGTCCGCCTGGGACCAGCCGGAATTGAGGAGCCAGGCCGCGACCCGGGAGGCGGTGGAAGCCGTGTTGGATGCGCTCGACCGCGGTGTCCTGCGGTGCGCTGAGCCCGGCGAAGGAGATTGGATTGTGAACGAATGGGTCAAGAAGGCCGTGGTCCTCTATTTCCCGATGCGGGAGATGAAGGTGGAAGAGGTCGGGCCCTTCCAGTTTCATGACAAGATGGCCTTGAAGAAAAACCACGCCGAGGCCGGCGTGCGGGTCGTGCCCCATGCCATTGCCCGATACGGAGCCTTCCTGGGGAAAGGGGTGGTGATGATGCCCAGCTATGTCAACATCGGCGCCTGGGTCGGACCGGGCACCATGGTGGACACCTGGGCCACCGTCGGATCCTGTGCCCAGATTGGGGCGGATGTCCACCTCAGTGGAGGCGTCGGCATCGGCGGCGTGCTCGAGCCGCTGCAGGCGGCGCCGGTCATCGTTGAGGATGGCGCCTTCATCGGATCCAGGGCGATTGTCGTGGAAGGCGTGCGGATCGGCCGGGAGGCCGTCCTCGGCGCCGGGGTCGTGCTGACGGCCAGCACCCGGATCATCGATGTGACCGGAACGGAGCCCGTGGAACTGCGCGGTACCGTGCCGCCCCGGTCAGTGGTGATCCCGGGAACCCGTCCCAAGTCCTTCCCCGCCGGTGAGTTCGGAGTGCCCTGTGCCCTCATCGTGGGCCAGAGAAGGGAAAGCACCGACCGGAAGACCTCGCTCAACGACGCCCTGCGCACCCACGCCGTCGCCGTATGAGCACGGCCCGGACCATCCCGCCCGACAAGGGAGGACTGTTGCTGTTGCAACCGGCCTTCCTTGGGGATGTGGTCCTGTCGACGGCGGTATTGGAGTCCTGGCACGCGGCCCGGCCCGACGACCCGATTTCGGTACTCGTACGGAAGGAAGCCGCCGGCCTGTTCGAGGAGCATCCCTTCGTGCAGCAGGTCCACGTCTGGGACCGGAGGGGGTGGGCGAAATATCCCCGGTTGTTGGCCTTGTCCAGCGCCTGTCGGAAGCAGGGCCCGGATCGGGTGGTCAACCTGCATCGGTTCGGCAGCATGGCTTGGCTCGCCGGCCGGGTCGGGGCCACCGACACTGCCGTGTTCGAGGGCACGCCCCTGGAGGGCAGGCGGGGCGTGAGCGCTTGGCCCCACGCCATCGGGGACGGGCGCCACGAAACCGAGCGAAACCATGCCCTCATTGCCGACATCGCCGGGCCCTTCGATCCGGCCACCCGGCCGCGCCTGAGGCCGGGACGCCGCCACGAAGCCGCGGCACAGGCTTGGCCCGAGGGAGGCGTCATTCTGGCTCCGGCCAGCGTCTGGGAGACGAAGCGGTGGCCGGCCAATCAATGGGCCCGATTGGCCGACGCCCTCTCCGAGCGTTGGCCTGAGCGTCCGGTCCTCCTGCTTGGTGGACCGTCGGATGCCCCACTGCTGGAATCTGTGCGCGCTCGGTGCCGTCAGGCGGCACCGTGGGTCTGTGCTGGCGAGCTCAATCTGCTCGGCTCAGCGGCGTTGATGGCCCGTTCCGCGGCAGTGGTCAGCAACGACAGCGCGCCTTTGCACATGGCGGGGGCGGTGGAGTGTCCGGTTGTGGGGGTGTTCTGCAGCACGACGCCATCTTTCGGCTTCGGCGTCCTACCGGGAGATCGGGCGTCCGGTCGCGGGATGGACGTGGAAGTGTCGGCGGAAACACTCGCGTGCAAGCCTTGCGGCCTTCATGGGCATCGACAGTGTCCGGAAACGCACTTCCGGTGTGGAGTGGACCTGTCCGTCGAACAGGTGTTGGACGCCGTCGGCCGCGTCAGCAGCCTTCCATGACGGGGCCTTCCGTCTTTTTCAGACGGAGGATGCAGGATTCAGAAACGAACTCCACGTACTCGTGGAACTCTTGTCCTTCGACTTTCAGTACGATTTCGACGCCGACGAGCGCGCCGTCGGGGCGGAATTGGAAACTGCCATAGCGGAAGGAATGTCCGGCCTCCTCGAGGGTGAGGCGGGCGGCGTTGAGGGCCTCTCGCGTGAGTGGAGCCTCGATCGAGGCGAGCACGACGTCCGGCTCATCTCCGGTTTCGGTCTGGGCCGACATGGCCGAAGGGGCGGACCAGAGGGTGGTGAGGGCCAGAACGGCTGCGAGGCTGGACAGGGACATCTTCATGACGGAAAAGTACGCCGCAAGCCGGCATCGGGACAAGGTGCTCGGTCCTCCACGGTCCGGTGCATCCGTTGTGAAAAAGTGACGCTCTTCGAGGCCGTTTCACGACGCGCTCCCGGGGTACTTTCGGTTCCCCATTTCATCTGAATGCAGTTCATCGTTTCCAGTACCGCCCTGCTCCGCCAACTTCAGGCCATCAGCGGCGTGCTCAACAGCAGCAACACCCTGCCCATCCTGGACAATTTCCTCTTCGAGATTGCTCCCGGAAAGGCGTCCATCAGCGCCAGTGACCTCGAGACGACCATGACCACCACGGTGGAGGTCACCGCCGAGGAGGAAGGCGCCATCGCCATCCCGGCCAAGATGCTGCTCGACATCCTCAAGACCTTCGAGGATCTTCCCCTGACGTTCAAGGTGGACCCGAAGACCTGCGGGGTCGAGATGACCAGCGAGGCGGGCAAGTACAAGCTTGCCGGAGCGCACGCCGATGAGTTCCCGCGCACCCCTGAACTCGAGGGAGCCGCCTCCGTGACGTTGAATTCGGATACGCTCGCCGAGGCCATCAGTCGGACGCTGTTCGCGGCGGGAAGCGACGACCTGCGGCCGGTGATGAGCGGCATCTTCTTCGAATTGCGCAGCGACCACCTCAGCTTCGTGGCGACCGATGCCCACCGGCTGGTCCGCTACGCCCGGAAGGATGCCTCTGCTCCGGAGAATGCCGAGATGATCGTGCCGAAGAAGCCCCTCAACCTGCTCAAGGGCACCTTGCCCATGACCGACGAGGTTGTGGTCAGCTTCAATGAGGCCAATGCCCACTTCAAGTATGGCGAGATGGACGTGGTCTGCCGTTTGATCGAGGGCAAGTACCCCAACTACGAGGCGGTCATTCCGAAGGACAATCCGAACTGCATGACCATTGACCGGAAGGACTTCCAGCGGAGCATCCGGCGTGTGGCCATCTTCGCCAACAAGACGACGCATCAGGTCCGCCTGTCCCTCGCGGGCAGCAGCTTGACCATCAGCGCCGAGGACGTGGACTTCGCCAACGAGGCCCGCGAATCCCTCGCCTGCAGCTACACCGGCGACGACATGGAGATTGGCTTCAACAGCCGTTTCCTGCTGGACATGCTCAACAACCTGGACGCCCAGCAGATCACCCTCGAGCTCAGCGCCCCAAACCGGGCGGGCATCATCCGCCCCCTGCACGATGGCGAGGCCACCGGTGAGGACATCCTCATGCTGGTCATGCCCGTCATGCTCAACGCCTGATCAGCGTCGGGTTTTCGACTTGATGTGGCCGCCTTGTCGCGGCTTGCGAATCCCGCCCCGGCGGGATTTCGCTTGTTCCGAGGAAATGGGCCGAGGGCCCTTCCAGAGGCGCTGGATCCGGCTCGATTCCCGCCTCTCCTCCTCTGGAGACGGGGCCTCGGAGGTCAGCCAAGTGTCCTCTACGGCGGCTTCGCCGAGGATGCCGTCCGTCGGTGATTCTAGGATGGCCCGCCGGCCGCTCCGCGCACCGTCCTCCTGAGTGGTCGGCCTGGCTACCGCGGACGGAGCTGGACGGTCGTCGTCGTCGTCATCCTCGTCCGCGGGGGGTGGGGGCCTCTGGGGCCCCTGTTTCCTCCAGGCGATGGCCAGGAAGCTGCCGACAACGGCCCCGGAAAGGTGGCCCTGCCAGCTGACGCCAACCTCGATGGGGAAGACGCCCCAGACAATGCTGCCATACAGGAAGGCCACCACCATGGAGACGCGGATGAGGCGGGGGGCCTGGCGGATCAGGCCGCTGAAGAAGAGGAAGGCGGACAGGGAGTAGATGACCCCGCTCAGTCCGATGTGGTTGCCGTCCGCACCGCTCAGCCAGAGGAGGCAGCCCGTGGCCAGCCACGACCAGCCCAGCACCTTGAAGCCGAGGTTGCGGTAGAAGTAGAGCAGCAGGGCATTCAGCGAGAAGAAGGAGACGGTGTTGCCCCACAGGTGCTGGAAGTCGCCGTGAAGCAGGGGCATGGCGAGGATGCCGGCCAGGCCGTCCGTTTTCAGGGGGCGGTTGCCGAAACGCCGGAGTTCGAGTCCGAATTGCTCATCGATGAGGAAGACCCCCCAGATGACCATCAGGATGCCGAGGGTGACGGTGAGGACCAGCCGAATCAGGGCACGGTCGGCCGCGAGGGTGGCCGCATCGGGAAATCCGCCCGTTGGGCCTGGTGGTCGTCGTGCGCCCCGCCAGGGCCGCGCGCCACGTGCAATCCGGACTGAATCCGGTCCCCCCTCGACACGGGGCGGGGAGGCCGGGCCGGAGGAGGCCGATGCCCCCCCATACTCCGGGGCAGGGGTGGAATTCACACGGTCGTTCGGATAAGAACCCATGACTCCAAAATAGCCCGCAATGCTCGGAAGTACTTTGAGCCCACAACCTGAATCGGCTATGAGCGTCACCGAATTGCATGCTTTGATTTCTCTGCTGGAAGATCCCGACGAGGGCATCTTTTCCACCGTGAAGCAGGAGTTGGAGAAGATTGGAGAAGCCGCCGTGCCTTCGCTCAGGAGGGCATTGGAGGAGGAGGGCCACGGCACGGTGTTCGTGGCGCGGGCCAAAGCCCTGCTCGACCAATTGGCGACCCAGGAGGTCCGCTCCCTGTTTGCCGATTGGATCGAGTCTGCGGACCACGGCGTGGCCGAGGCATTGCTCCTCATCAACCAATACGTCGACCCAGCCGCCGGCAATGCTGAGCTCAAGGAGACACTCCACCGGATCCGCCAGGACATCTGGCTTGAGCTCAACGATGACATGACCGCATTGGAGCAGGTGCGCGTCATCAACCGCATCTTCTTCGAACACCATGGTTTCGAAGGCACCCGCGGGGGTGCCGCCCGTCCCCACCATGCCCTGCCGTCCGAGGTGGTGTCCCAGCGAAAGGGAAATTCCCTTGCGCTTGGTGCTGTCTATCTGGCCATGGCCCAGGAACTCGAGCTGCCGATCCACGGGGTCAACCTGCCCAACCATTTCATCCTGGCCTACTGTGACGGAGGCCATCTTGGCGAATTCACCGAGGAGGGCAGCCCGGGCAGCGTGTTGTTTTACATCAATCCCTTCAACAAGGGCGGCGTCATCCATCCCGATGAGGTCAATGTCTTCCTCGGCCATCTCGACCTCCCAGTAGACCAACGCCACTGCGGTCCCTGCCATCCGGTCGACGTGGTGCGCCGGCTCATCGGCAACCTGGCCTACGCGTACGAGCGACAGGAGGACCTCGGCCAAGCCGAGCGCATGCGGGAACTGCTCTTCTTCGTGGAAGGCTGTTCAGCCCCGCAGGGCGCCGAACGTGCGGAATAAGAGCCGCACATCGCCGAGGACACTCCGTTCCTCGGCATACTGCATCTGAATCTTCAGTTTTTCCGGCAGGATCACCTCGCGGTAATGGTGGTCGGCGTCATCGGCCGCCGCGAGTTCTACCCCCTCATTCCGGAAGGCGAGGGAGTCCGGTCCGGTGATGCCGGGACGGACGGAGAGGACCACCTTCCACCTCAGGTCCTCGAGGTCCACATATCGCGGCACCTCAGGGCGGGGCCCTACGAGACTCATGTGGCCGACGAGCACGTTGATCAGCTGCGGAAATTCATCGAGACGCCTCCGGCGCAGGAATCGACCGGTGGCGGTGATCCGGTGGTCCGTTTCCCCGGCGGTGATCTCGGGGGACGGCGTCTGGGCCACGGCCATCGTCCTGAACTTGAGGATGCGGAACCTCCGCCCGTTGCGGCCCACCCTCTCCTGGGCGAAGAGCACCGGCCGGCCGTCGCGCAGGAGGACGACCAGGCCCACAAGAAGCAGGGGAATCCCCAGAAGGAGGAGCAGGGCCAAGGCCATCAGGAAATCGAGTCCGCGCTTCATGGAGCCGGGCCGTCGTTCAGGATGGCGTCATGTCCCCGTCGGACCGCCTCCACAACCCGATCCACATCGTCCAGGGTCAAGTGCATGTGCACGGGAAGGCTGATTTCACAGGCATAGGCCCTGTGGGAATTCGGGTGGTCTTCAATCCGTTCCCCGCGTTCGGTGTGGACCGTCAGGAGGGGAAGTGGTTGGAAGTGCACGTTGGTCGCCACGCCTTCTGCAGCGAGGCGATCAATCAGCGCGTCCCGTCCGGCTTCATCCAACTGGGGCAGGCGCAACAGGTACAGATGGTCAGCCCCACGGCGACCGGCATCGGTTCGCTTCGGCAGGCAGGCGGCTTTCCATCCTGCGAAGCCCGCATCGTACCGGTCGCACAGGGCATGGCGCCATTCGAGATCTGCGGGATAGCGGTCCAACGCCGAACGGCCGAGGGCCGCCTGGATGTCGGTCATGTTGCATTTGAATCCCGCCGTGGTCACATCGTACCGCCACGCCGCGCGCTCGGCGGAATTGAATTTCGCAGCGGCATCCTTGCTCTGGCCGTGGAGGCAGAGGGTGCGCAGGGTCCGGTGGACCTCGTCGGCCTCGAAGGACGGGGGAAGGGCCAAGGCGGCCGCCCCGCCCTCGCCGGTGGTCAGGTTCTTGACGGCGTGAAAGGAGTAAACGGCGATGTCGGACTGTGGAGCTGCAGGTTGCCCACCCAGCGTTGCGCCCAGTGAATGGGCGGCGTCGAGCAGCAGCAACGGACGTCCAAGCCGTTCCTGAGTGGGGTGGCTCGCCTCGAAGCCATGCTCCCGCGCCCAGGTCGTCAAGCGATCCTTCCAGCCGGTCAAGGCGACCGGCCATCCCCCCACATCCACCGGCATGACCACCTTGGTTCGGGGGGTCAGGTGCGGTTCGATGGCCGCCCAGGTCAGATTGAATCCGTCCTCGTCCTCCGGGTTCGGGAGGTCGACCAGGACGGGTTCCGCCCCGCGGTGGAGGACGATGTTGGCCGTGGCGCAGTAAGTGTAGGATGGGAGGATCACCTCATCGCCCGGCCCCACGCCGAACCAGTCAAGGATGACCCCGGCAAGGCCAGTCCAGGACCCACCACAGACGATTTTGGGGACGCCGCAGAATACAGCCAGTTCCTCCTCGAAGGCCGCCGTTTCCGGTCCCGTGGTGATCCAGCCGGACCGAAGGACGCGTTCCACGGCCTGGATGGCCGCCTCGTCGATGAGGGGAGGGGCGAAGGCGATGGGCCGGGGAGAAGGCGGACGAGAATCCATGGACGCGAAGTTGGGGGCCGCCGGGCGAATTCCCACCCCCGGCGCTACCTTCACCGCAGAAAGCACGGCGCCATGTGGATGGAAAAGGACAATCGCCTCGTCAGGGAGTTCCGATTCAAGGATTTCGGAGAGGCCTTCACCTTCATGACGCGGGTCGCGTTCCTCGCCGAGCAGCAGGGCCATCACCCGGTCTTCCACAATGAATACAGCTACGTCCGCATCGAGCTGAACACCCATGACATGGGCCATGTGGTGACCGAGCGAGACCGCAAGTTGGCGGATGCCATCGACCGCCTGCTCCAGTGAGGCCATCGAGTGCATGAACCCCAACGAAAAAGGCCCTCCGAAGAGGGCCTTTTTTCATGGAATGCGAAAGAGGCTCACTTGCCGGCGCCGTCCGCGGGAGCGGGGGTCACGTTGGCGGAAATGGTGATCCGCGTCTGCTCGGGCATCGTGTTGGCGTTGATGGTGACCGTCTTGGTCTGCTTGTTCTTCTTGCCCTTGGAGTTGAATTTGACTTCAATCTCTCCTTCGGCACCCGGCGCGATCGGCTCCTTCGGGCACTGAGGCACCGTGCACCCGCAGGATCCCTTGCAGCGGTCGAGGATGAGGGGCTCATCGCCGGTGTTCGTGAACTTGAAGACGTGGGTCACGACATCCCCTTCGTCAATGGTGCCGAAGTCCCAGCTGTTTTCGGCGAAGGTGATCGAGGTGGTGGGACCGGCCGGTGCGGCGGCTTCCGGCTTCGCGTCGTCGCGGGCGAGGTCCATTTTCTTGTCGGCTTCAGCGGCTTCCTTCTGGGCAGCGGCCTCGGTCTCGGACATTTCGGTGTAGCCCACGGAATCTCCTTCTTCAGCACCGCCAGCGCAGGCGACGAGCAGGAGGGGAAGGGCAAACAGGGAAAGGGAACGTGCGATGTTCATGGGTTTGGGTCGTATGGGGTAAAATTAATCGAGGAGTGGGGTCGACCGGGTTTCGGGGGCCGGGTTGTTCCGCAAGAGGGCGTGGATTACCGATGGGTGACGCCACTCGCCTTGTAGGTCCCGTCCCGAAGTACCTCAATGCCCCGGTTGTAGATGGGGTTGATGGGATTGAACACCTCGTAAAAGGCCGTCGTGTCAAACAGGGTCCGGGCGAGAATGGCCTTCAGGCGCAACTCGATGGCGGGCAGGCTGGTGTTCCAATCCTCCTCCACAAACGCCACCTCTTCGGATTCACCGAGGGCCACGAGCCCATCGAGGAGTTCCTGCTCGAGGGCGGTGTTCGAGACGAAGGCGTCGCGGTCGGCATACTGCTGTTCGAGGCGGGCCCGGTTGGCGTCCACGTACTCGAGGACGGAACGGTTGAACAGCCCTTTCCGGAGCAGGTCCGTGAAGTAGGTGCTGTTCAGGCTCGTGTCGATCGGGACGAAGACGTCGGGGAGGATGCCGCCACCGCCGTAGACGGTCCGCCCGAGCTGGAGCGTCTCGTACCGCAGGCTGTCCGGCAGGTCCAGGCTGTCGAGGGACATCAGTTCGCCTTTTTCGAAGCGCTCGTATTTCTCGCGGCGATAGGCGTCCACGCCTTCGTCGTAGGGCTTCTGGATGCAGCGCCCGGACGGGGTGAAGTACTGCTGGACCGTGAGGCGGACCGCACTGCCATCGGGCAGGCGAACGGGGCGCTGGACCAGCCCCTTTCCGAAGGTGCGGCGGCCGACGATGAGTCCGCGGTCCCAATCCTGGACCGCGCCGCTGACGATTTCGCTGGCACTGGCGCTGGATTCGTCCACGAGCACGACCAGCCGCCCCTTCTCGAAGCGGCCTTCCGTGTCGGAGAGGCGGTCCTCCCGGGGGAAGGAGCGTCCGTCGGTGTAGACGATCAGGCGGTCATCGGCGAGGAACTCGTCGCCCATGGCGATGGCGGTGTTGAGCATGCCGCCCCCATTGCCCTGCAGGTCGAGGA
>WTID01000137.1 GCA_011522855.1 Flavobacteriales bacterium | reverse complement strand
ACCATGTTCTTCGAAATCATCCAGCGCAAGGGCGCCCAGAGCTTCGGCAAGGGCAACTTCAAGGCGCTTTTCGAAGCCATCGAACGCGAGCAGGCCCTGCGTGGCACCCTCTGATTCACCCCCCGCCCTCCTGTGGAATCAGGTCAGCCTCGACATCCGGGGTCGGTCCATCCTGAAGGACATCCACCTCGCTGTGCACCGGGGCGAATGCCTCGCGCTCGTGGGGGAGAGCGGGTCGGGGAAGACCCTGTGCTGCATGGCCGCTTTGGGCATGCTGCCCGAAGGGGGACGCCTGACTTCGGGCCGCATCGAAGGCTTGGGGCAGACGTGGTCCTCCGCGTCGGATGAGGAGCTCGCAGCCATTCCGAGAGGGGATCGCATCGCCATGGTGTTCCAGGAACCCATGACCAGCCTGGATCCGACCATGCGGTGCGGCCGTCAGCTCGAACGGGTCCTCCGCCGGCATTCGGATTTGGACCGGAAGGCCGCCATGGACAAGGTCCGGAGTCTCCTCGAGGAGGTCCAAATGCCCGATGTCGACCGGGCGATGAGCGCCTATCCGCACGAATTGTCCGGTGGACAGAAGCAACGCATCCTCATCGCCATGGCCCTGTCCAACGACCCGGACATCCTGCTCGCCGACGAACCCACCACCGCCCTCGACAGCACGCTGCGGGCGGAGCTCCTTTTGTTGTTGCGCGCATTGCAGCAGCGTCGAGGTCTGGCCATGGTCCTGGTGACCCACGACATGGAGGTCGTGGAGCGGCATGCGGACCGCGTCGCCGTGCTGTACCGTGGCGAAGTGGTGGAGCAGGGGCCCGCGAAGGGCGTGCTCACCCGGCCGGACCATCCATACACCCGCGGGCTCCTGGCGTGCCGGATTCCCCGCGCCGGAAGGCCCACCCCGCTGCCGGTCATGGACACCTTCCTGTCCGGAGGGGCCGGGGTGGACGCGCAGAACGAGATTCAGGCGGTCCCCGACGAGGCGCCCGTCCTCCTGGAGGTCCGGGGCGCGACCAAGACCTACCCGGGTTCACACGACCCGGCCCTGCAGGACGTCTCCCTGGTGTTGCGTGAAGGGGGGAGCCTTGGCATCGTGGGCGGAAGCGGCTGTGGCAAGACCACCCTGGCCCGCGCCATTCTCGGACTCCACGCCCTCGACTCCGGCACCATCACGCTCGCTGGTCGAGAGGTGCAAGACGGGCTTGCGGAGGATCTCCGGCACATCCGGGCCCACGCGGGCCTCGTTTTCCAGGATCCCCGAGCGGCCTTGAATCCCGCCAAGCGCATCGGCTCCGTGCTCGAAGAGGTGCTCATTCGATGGGGCACGGACAAGAAGTCGGCCCGGGAGGAAGCCGGCGCCCTGCTCGAATCCGTCGGGCTCGATCGCTCCGACCTCGACAAGCGCCCCGATGCCTTTTCCGGTGGACAACGCCAGCGCATCGTCATCGCCCGCGCCCTCGCCGCCCGACCCCGGCTCCTCCTGTGCGACGAAGCCGTGGCCGCACTGGATGTCAGTGTACAGGCCCAAGTGCTCAATCTCCTCGTCCGCCTGCAAGCTGAGCGCGGGCTGGCGCTCCTCTTCATCAGCCATGATCTCGGGGTCGTCCGGTACCTCTGTGACCACACCATGGTGATGGACCGGGGGACCGTGGTGGAATCCGCCGACTCCCAGTCCATCTGGTCCACACCCGAGCACCCGGTAACCCGCAGACTCCAAGCCGCCGGAGGGGGCTCGATTGACTAATTTCGGACCATGTCCGAGACCCCCCTCGTCACCGAGGCGCTGCACGGCCCGGTGGCCGTGTGGACCCTGAACCGTCCCCAGCAACTCAATGCCCTCAACGGCGCCCTCATCGCCGAGCTCGGCCGCATGGTCGAAGCCGTTCAGGACCGGAATGAGGTCCGCTGCGTCATCCTGACCGGTTCGGGAGAAAAGGCCTTCGTGGCCGGCGCCGACATCAAGGAATTTGCCGACTTCAACGGCGCCGAGGGGCGCGCGCTCGCCGAGCGGGGTCAACGGACCCTGTTCGATGCCATTGCCCTGTCCCGGACTCCCTTCCTCGCCGCCATTGGTGGATTCGCCCTCGGTGGGGGACTCGAATTGGCCCTGGCCTGCCACATTCGCATCGCCTCCGACACCGCCCGAATGGGGCTGCCCGAGGTCACACTCGGTCTCATCCCCGGCTACGGTGGAACCCAGCGCCTGTCCCGCATCGTGGGCACGGGTCGCGCCATGGAGATGATCCTCAGTGCCCGTATGGTCAAGGCCGATGAGGCGCTGTCCATGGGCCTCGTGAGCCAAGTGGTCGAGCGGCCGGAACTCCTGGACCGTGCGCTCGACATGGCCGGTCGCCTGACGGCCAACAGCCCCAACGCACAGGCCGCCGCCATCCGCGCGGTGCAGTCCAGTGGCAGTGCCGAGGGGTTCGAGGTGGAGATCGACCAGTTCGGCCGATGCTTCGAGCATCCCGACTTCACGGAGGGCGTCGCCGCCTTCCTCGAGAAGAGAAAGCCCGCGTTCCGAGGATGACCGAACACCTCTCCCCCGTGCGCGTTCGGGTCGCCAACACCGGCTCGAACCCCCTGCCCGAGTATGCCACCCCGCAAAGTGCCGGACTCGACCTGCGCGCCCGCCTCGACGGGCCCGTCGTGCTCCAGCCCGGCGAACGGCGACTCGTTCCGACGGGGCTCCACATCGAATTGCCGGACGGCTTCGAAGCCCAGGTTCGGCCCCGGAGCGGGCTGGCCTACAAGCACGGCCTGACCGTCCTCAACAGCCCGGGCACCATTGAC
Source organism: Flavobacteriales bacterium (assembly GCA_011522855.1). Taxonomy (GTDB): domain Bacteria; phylum Bacteroidota; class Bacteroidia; order Flavobacteriales_D; family Sanyastnellaceae; genus UBA8752. The sequence continues at coordinate 10,050 of WTID01000137.1, read as the reverse complement.
GCCGACTATCGCGGCGAAATCGGGGTGATCCTCATCCATCATGGACAGGAACCGTTCACCCTCGAGCCCGGGGAGCGGATCGCCCAACTCGTTGTCGCCTCCTATGCCCGTGTCGAATGGGCCCCTGTCAATCAACCTGCCGACCTCGCCCTCACCGATCGCGGTGCCGGGGGATTCGGACACACCGGAACCGAATGAACCTCATCATCCCCATGGCCGGGCGGGGCAGCCGCCTCCGGCCGCACACCCTCACCGTTCCGAAGCCTCTCGTCCATGTGGCGGGCAAGCCCATTGTCCAGCGCCTCGTGGAGGACCTCGCGACGATGACGCCCCGGCCCTTCGACCACATCGCCTTCGTCATCGGCGACTTCGGAGCGGAGGTCGAGGCGGACCTGCTCGCCCTGGCCGACTCCCTCGGAGCAACCGGCCACATCCGCCACCAGGAGCAACCGTTGGGCACGGCCCATGCCGTCTGGTGCGCCGAAGACCTGCTGGAGGGCGAGACGGTGGTCGCCTTTGCCGACACCCTCTTCCGCGCCGACTTTGCCTTGGATCCCGCAGCCGACGGTCACCTCTTCGTGAAGCGCATTGAGGACCCGAAACAATTCGGAGTCGTCGTGCTCGACAGCGAAGGCGTGATCCGAGAGTATGCGGAAAAGCCCGAAGAACCCGTTTCCGACTTGGCGATGATTGGCATCTATCACTTCAAGGACGGCGCGGGACTGCGCCGCGAAATCGGCAAGCTCATCGACGGCGATGTGCGCAAGGGGGGTGAATTCCAGCTGCCTGATGCCCTGCGCGCCCTGACCGAGCAAGGCGACCGGTTCCTTCCCGGCGAGGTCTCCGCCTGGATGGACTGCGGGAACCGCAAGGTGACCGTGGAGACCAATGGAAGGGTCCTCGAGTTCATGGGGGACGATGCCAAGGTCCACGACGGCGCCACCGTAGAAGACAGCATCATCCTGCCGCCCTGCGAAATCCTCCCAGGGGCCGTCATCCGTCACTCCGTCGTCGGTCCGCGCGTGACCGTGGGCCGGGACACCGCCATCGAGCGGTCCGTCGTCCGGGACAGCCTCATCGGAGGCCACACCACCCTCGACGGCGTCCACCTCGACGGGGCCATGATTGGACACCATGCCCGGGTCGTCCGCCGTGCCGGTGACCTCAGCGTGGGCGATTATTGCGAAATCGAATGAGGCTCTCCTCCAGCCGATCCTGTCTGTCCGCTGCCGGATGGCCCTGTGTCCTCGCGCTGGTCCTGTCCGGATGCGCCGTGCTCGGTGGGGCGGAAAAAGGGAGAGACGCGGGCATGGGCGGGGTCGATCAGGCCTTCCACAAGGCATTCTACAACGCGCAGGTCGCCAAGCTCAAAGGGGACCGGACGGGGGCCAAGGAAGCCCTGTTGTCCTGTCTCGATGCCGACCCGACGGAAGCCGCGGTCCACTATGAACTCGCCCGATTGGAGCGGGAATCCGAAAACTGGTCGGGCGCCCATGCCGCCATCCTCGAAGCCAACGCACTGGATGGGGCCAACCCCTGGTACCGGAAGGAGCTGGCCGAAATCGCCTTGGAACTCGGCCTCTACGCCGAGGCCGACGACGCCCTCGAGTGGCTCTTGGAGAACAAGCCGGAAGACGACCTCTCCGCACGCCGACTGCTCGACCTCCGCACCGCACAGGGCGACCTGTCCGGAGCGCTGGACGTGGTGGACGTGCTCGAACGGGAATGGGGCCCGGACCCCGAATGGCACTTTGACCGACACCGGCTCCATATGGCGGCCGGCGATATCGAGGCGGGTTTGGAGGCCCTCATCCAATTGGAAGCGGATTTCCCAGATGTGGTGGAGGCCACCCTCCAGCGCGCCCGCATTTTGACGGGCCTGGGCCGTCAGGAGGAGGCCGAAGCCGCTCTTCAGGAGGCCCTGGCCCGTTCGGAAAACGGCCGGTTGCACCTTGAATGGGCCCACATCCTGACCCGACAGGGGGACACGGACGGCGCCCGACGTCACGTGAGGATTGCCTTTGCCTCGGACGAGGTGCCGATGGAGGAAAAGGCCGACATCGCATGGACCTATGTCGAGCTCGCCGAAATCCAGCAGGACCTCAGGCCCGAAGCCGCCGCCTTGATTGATCTCCTGATCGAGGCCCACCCCATGGAGGCGGAACCGTTCGACGTCCTCGCCGCCCTGCGCGACATCGAAGGGGATACGCAGGGCGCCCTGGATGCCTTGGAATCCGGACTCGAACTCGACCCCAATGCACCGGAACGCTGGCTCGACGCCTGCCAACTCGCCATCGACCTCAAAGCCTGGGACGCGGTGGACCGGCTCACGGAACGGGCCGGCGTGCGGTTCCCCAACCTGCCCGTGTTCCCCTACTTCCGCGGCCTGGCCAAGCTGGAGAATGGCGATGACCGGGGCGCCGAGCGCCAGCTCAAGATGGCCCGCAACCTCATCGTGGACCGTCCCGAATTCGAATCCGACGTCCTCTCAACGCTGGCCCAAATCGCCCATGACCGGGGCGACCATGCCGAGTCTGACCAGTGGTTCGAGCAGGCCCTGGAGGCGAATGCCACGAACATCCTGGCCCTGAACAATTACGCCTATTACCTCGCCGTACGGGGCGTCCAGCCGGAGCGCTCAGTGGAACTCGCCGCCCAGGTGGTGGCCCTGTCTCCCGGCAACGGAAACTTCGAGGACACCTATGCGTGGGCGCTCCACCGGGCGGGAGATCACGAGGAGGCCCTGACGTGGATCGAACTCTCCCTCGCCCACGGTGGCGATGCCCCGGGTGCCACCGTCCTGGAGCATGCCGGCGACATCCTCCAGGCCTTGGGACGCCTCGACGAGGCCCGGGCCCGATGGGCAGATGCCCTCGATGCTGGTGGGGATGCCGACCGTTTGAAGACCAAGATCGACGCCGAATGAGAGCCGTCTTCGCCCTGCTCTTCTCTGCTCTCCTGATGACGGGATGCACCAACATGCGGCGCCTCGAGCGCGGCAAGCCCATCCGCTCGGAAGGGTCCGGTGGCATCCTCCGCAAGCACCTCGCCACACAGGCCGAGCCCGATTGGGCCGCCATGCGCCTGCAGGTCGAGGCCGATGTCGATGGGGAGCGCAGTGGATTCAAGGTCAATGCCCGGATGCGGAGGGACTCTGCCCTGTGGCTGAGCATCACGCCGGCCCTCGGTGTCGAGGCCGCGCGACTCCTGCTGACCCCGGATTCGGTGCTCTTCTACTCCAAGGTCCCCGGCAACCGGTTTGCCTACCGCGGAGATTTCGCCGCCATCGACAGCCTGCTCGGCACGGAAATCACGTTTGACATGGTCCAGCGCATCCTGCTCGGCCAAGGCATCGGCCTGCTGGATGAAGACAGCAAATACATCAGCAAGGTGGATGGCCGGGAGCATCTGCTCATCAGCAAGTACAAACGCCGCGTGAAGCGGCTCGTCGGGGTCAAGGAGCGCGAAATCGCGCCAGACGACAGCCTGTCTGTGGCGGCCCGGGAAGCGGTGCAGGAGCGGGTGATGAACCGCTCCGACGATGACGACCTCCTGGTGAAGCGGTATTGGTTCGACGGACTGGGGTACCAATTGACCCGAAGCCGGTTCGACGATCTGTACTGGGGGCGGTCGATCGACATCGGCCACGGAGGGTTCGAGCTCGAGGCCGGGGGCTGGATTCCGCACCGGACCGACATCACCATCGCCTCGCCGGAAATGACGCACAGCATCAGCTTGGAGATCTCGCGGGCCAAGTACGGACGGCCCTATCCGATGCCGTTCGAGATTCCCCAGGACATGGAACAACGGGATGGCCTCTGACCGATGCAGATGAGCCGGCTTCTCCTCGTGACCTTTTGCGCCCTGGCCCTAGGGCGAAGCTCTTGGGCCCAGACCGGCGAGCGGGAACGCCTCGAGTCGGAGCGGGCCGCCATCTCGGAACGGATCGCCGCCACCCAATCGCTCCTCGATGCCACCCGGGAAGACAAGGACCGCAGCACACAGGAATGGGCGGTGCTCAAAGAACAGGTGGACTTGCGCCAACAGCTGCTGGCCAACCTCCAGGCGGAGCGCCGGGCGGCCGAACGCACCCTCGACCGACGGAAAGCGGGAGTCCGCAAGGCCGATGGTCAATTGGAGGCGCTCAAGGAAGAATACGCAGAGATGATCCGCATCGCCGCCCGATTCGGTGGGCGCGACGACTGGTGGCAGGTGGTGCTCGACGCCGAAGGCATGACCCAGGCCTTCAGACGGTGGCTCCTCGTAGAGGAATATGCCCGCAACCGCAAGGCGCAGGCCGAGCGGATCCACGACACCGCGGAATCCCTCCGCCAAGAGATGACGTCCCTCGACCGGGAACGTCAGCACCTCGTCGACGTCGAACGCGACCTCCAGGACCAGCGCGATGAGGCCAGGCGGGCGGCCAGGCGGATGGAATCCATGGTGGCCGATTTCCAGTCCCGCGAACGGGACCTGCGGGACCAGCTGGCCGTGGAAGAGGGGCGCCGCGCCGAACTGGGCAAGGCCATCGAGCGCATCATGGCCGAGGCCCGTCGAGCGGCGGAGCGCAGCAGCGCCGGATTCGCGGCGACGCCCGAGGGCCAGGTCATCGGGGCGGAGTTCACGGCCAACAAGGGCCGGCTGCCCTGGCCCGTCTCGGAAGGGGTCGTGGTGGGGCACTTCGGCACCCACCCCCATCCAAGCCTGCCCGGGATTCGCATCGAACGCCGGGGCATCGACATCGCCACCTCCGAAGGGGGCACCGTCTCGGCCATCTTCAGCGGCCGCGTCTCCAATGTGATCACGATTCCCGGCGGGGGCATGGTGGTCATGCTCGACCATGGCTCCCACCGTTCTGTCTATGCCAACCTCGGAAGCGTGGCCGTGTCGGCCGGGGAGGATGTCCGCACCGGACAGGCCATCGGAACGGTGATTGACCTCGGCGAGGGGCCACGGGCCCACCTCGAAATCTGGGATGCGAAGGGGAGCGCGCCCCTCAACCCCGAACCGTGGATTGCCCGATGAAATTCGCACTCGTCGGCAACCCCAATTGCGGGAAAACCTCGCTGTTCAACCTCCTGACCGGGGCCAAGGCCAAGGTGGCCAACCTGCCGGGCGTGACCGTGTCTCCCTCGGTGGCGGTGCTCAAGGCCGATCCCGACATCGAGCTGGTGGACCTGCCCGGCACGTACAGCCTTCACCCCAAGGCGCTCGACGAAGCCGTCACCCGGGACGCCCTGCTCAATCCCGGCCATGAGCACCGGCCGGACGGATTGATCCTCGTCCTCGACTGTGCCAACCTCAAGCGCAACCTCTATCTGACCCTCCAGGTGCTCGACTTGGGCCTGCCCACGTTTGTCGTGGTCAACGAAACCGCCCCCACCGTCTGGTCGCGGACCGCGCTTGAGACCGCGCTCGGCTGCCCGGTGATGCCGGTTCACGCGTTGAACGGCAAGGGCACCCGGGCCCTGCTCGAGGCTTTGGCCGCAGGAGTGTCCGTGCCCCGCCGCCAGCGGGCCACAGCCGATGTGCCCGCCTGGCGGGAGCGGGTGTCCCTCGACGCCTTGGCCGCGGCTGCCGGGGACATTCCCGAAGTGGGGCTGGAACTGCTCGTCACGGACAACGCCACACCGGATTGGATGGCCGGAGCGGGACGGGACGCCCTCGAGGACGCCCGGACCGCGACGGGATGCGGTGCCGCGGAACTCCAGCTCGCCGAAGCGGCGCACCGGAGTCGGCAGGTCCGGGAGATCTCGAGGTTGGTGCTCGGGACCAACCCTCCGGCGAGCCGCGATGTGAGCGCCCGCCTCGACCGCATCCTGACCCATCGACTCTGGGGGCCCGCCATCCTGATGGCCATCTTCTTCCTCATCTTCCAAGCGGTCTATGCGTGGGCCACCTGGCCAATGGACCTCATCGATGCGGGCATGGCCGCGCTGATGGACGGCACGCGGTCCGCCCTGCCGGAAGGATGGTGGACGGACCTGATCGTCGATGGCCTGCTTGCCGGACTGGGGGGCGTGGTCATCTTCGTTCCGCAGATTGCCCTCCTCTTCGGGGCCGTGGCCGCACTGGAAGAAAGCGGATACATGACCCGGGTGGCCTTCATGAACGACCGCTGGATGCGCGCCATCGGCCTCGACGGACGGGCCACCATTCCCCTGCTCGGCGGATTTGCCTGCGCCGTGCCCGCCATCCTCAGTGCCCGCACCATCCCGGGCAAACGCGAGCGACTCCTGACCATCCTGGTGACGCCTTGGATGACATGCTCTGCCCGCCTGCCGGTGTACCTCTTCCTCATTGGGTTCGTCGTCCCTGACCAGCCCTGGGGGCCCGGTGGCCTGTTCAACCTTCAGGGCCTGTTCCTCTTCGGCATCTATGCCGCGGGACTCCTCGCCGGCCTCGCCCTGGCGTGGATCCTCCACCGCGGCCTGCCCAAGGCCGCGCCGACCCAGTTCCTCCAGGAGTGGCCCCCCTACCGCGCGCCGTCCCTCCGCCGCACCCTCGAACAGGTCTGGTTGCAGGCCAAAGCCTTCCTCACCGGGGCCGGCCAGGTCATCGTGCTGGTCTCCCTGCTGTTGTGGGGGCTCTCCAACACCGCACCCTCGGGTTTCGAGGACATCGACCGGGCCTACGCGGAGCGGTTGGTCACCCTCGCTGACGCAGGGGAAGCCGATCGTGAACAAGCTGACTTGGACTGGCAGGCCGCCCGGATGGAGGCGTCCTGGTCCGGCCGGATGGGCGCCTTCATCGAGCCGGTCATCGCCCCCCTCGGCTATGATGGCCGCATGGGGGTCGCGCTGATCGCCTCCTTCGCCGCCCGAGAGGTCTTCGTCGGCACGATGGCCACCCTGTACGCCTCACCCGAAAGCGATGAGGGCATCGGCGCCCTGAAGGAGCGGCTCGGGCGGGAAATCAACCCGAAAACCGGTCAACCCATCCTCAATGCAGCGACGGCCCTGTCGCTCATCGTCTTCTACATGCTCGCGATGCAATGCCTGTCGACCGTGGCCATCGTGCGGCAGGAACTCGGGGGGTGGAAATGGGCCCTGCTTCAGGCGGGGGGCATGACCGTGCTGGCCTATTTGGGCGCGTGGGCCGCGTATGCGGCGCTCAATGGAGCTTGACCCACATGAGGTCGGCCTGTTCCTTGCGGAGCGTCACCACATGGCCCCCGGCCGAGACCGCCATGGGATCCCCGAGCGGCGCGATGTGGCGAACCTCGATGTCCTCGCCGACCGTGCACCCCATCTCCATCAGGGCGAGCATGCCCTCGGGCGCATCGATGCGCTGGAGCGTTCCGCGTTCTTCTGCGGACAGGTCACTGAGGCGTTTCAGGTCCATGGTGCAAAGGTGCTTTCCAATTCCCGCCGGTCGAATCCCCCCTTCAGGGGATTTTCACGGAGCAAAAGAAAACCCGGACCTCTGCAGGCCCGGGTTTGTCGTGGGTCATACTGGACTCGAACCAGTGACCTCTGCCCTGTCAAGGCAGCGCTCTGAACCAGCTGAGCTAATGACCCTCTGCTGAATCGGACGGCGAATATACGATTTCCCTTCAGTCCCGGGCTCAAGGAACCAACCAATGGTCGAGATTCCGACCAATGCGGGCCGACGTGCTCCGGATGTCCGATTCGAAAAGGGGCATCAACCGGCGGCGATCTCCATCGGACAGGGCGTCCAATCCCTCCTCGGTGTACCACGCCATGCGGACCTTGCGCTTCAGGCCAGCAGGCAACAGCGCACCCAACACGGGCTTCAGCCCAGTCCGGGTCAGCCAGACGTTGAGTCCTTCCCATCGCGCCCGACCTGCGCGGTTGCCTTCCGTGCGGTCCACGTCGGGGATGGCGCCGTCCAGGCCGAGCCAGTCGGCCAAATCCAACCACGTGGCCGGGTCGTCCAGCTCCTCGTTGAACAGCACCTTGACTTGGCCCTCGGGAAAAGCCCGAAGCCAGCGGCCGAGGGCGTCGGCATACAAGCCCGCCTCCACGAAAAGTTCACTGCGGCCCCACCCCGGGTCGGGATGCGCCTGGTCCTGCTCCACCGCCTCGAGCAGCGGCAACCGGGTGAAGCCGTATTTCCTGGCCATGAGCCAATGGGAATGCAACCGCTCCACAGGGTGGCGGAGGACGACCACGATGCGGGCGTCGCGATGCGCCGCCGCCACATTGGCTGCCGCCTCGGTGGACCAGAGGTAGCTCGAGCTGCACTCCCCGACGACGCGGTGGGCCTCATCGGCGCCCTCGAACAAGGCGGAATAGTGTTCCGGGTCTTGAACGAATCCAATTTGTCGCGGCTTCAGGGGACGGTCGGCGAGATAGCCCTCGAGGTCCCCGGGCACATTGGCACGAAAGGCAGACGAAAAGCGGGCGGGGTCGATATCGGTCGCGAAATGGTTGGGCTCCTTCAGTGGGCTCAGGAAGACCTGTGGATGCCGAGACAGGCGGGCATGGATCAACGTGGTCCCCGCCTTGGGGGCCCCGATGAGGAAGAAGTTCAAGCGCGACGCCACCATCCGTTCGCCAAAGAAACCATCCAGAACCCGTGTTGCCGACGGATCCACACCAAGCCCACCCCGTTCCACACCACCATGCCGAGGGCCGCAGAAATGGCCGCACCCACCAGGCCGTGCGCCGGAACCAGCCAGAGACCACTGGCCAACTGCACCACGGCGGACACTCCGAGAATGGCCAGGCCCGCACGCTCTCCCCCCGTCATGTTGAGGAGGTACATGACCGGGCCCGAGAGCGCATTGATGGCCTGTGACACAGCCAGCAGGCCGAGGGCCGTCACAGCCTCCTCCCGGGCGAAGGCCGGCCCCCACCACGAGAGCAGCCAGGGGCCGAGGACGAGGAGGAAAAGCAGGCCGGGCACGGCGACGGCCGTGTTGAGCCATCCGATGCGGTGGACAGTACGGCGCAGGCCCTCCTCGTCGCCGGCGGCATGCAAGGCGCCGAAGGTGGGGGCGCCGAGCGCGTTCACGGCGAACTGCGTGAACGTGAGCAGCGCAGCCAGGCGGAAGGCGGCCCGGTAATGCGCCACGTCCGCCTCGGTCAGCCATGCCGACAACATGGCGGTGTCCGCCCAGGACAGCACGAGGTGGAGCACACTGCCGATCCAGATGGGCAGGGCGAGACGGCCCATGGAGACCTTGGGGTCGCCCTGTCCCCCGGCAGACGTTCGGTATCGGTTGCGAAACCACCATCCGGTTCCGGCGAGGGAGAGACCGGCCATCGCGAGGGCGGAGAGGACGAGCGCAAGGGCCGGGTCCTGCACCCCGAAGACGATCATGATGCCGGCGAAGAGCATCCACCATCCCGGCTGGAACAGCGCATAGGTTGACACATGGCCCGTGCCCCGCAGACATTCGGCCAGCCAGCCGATCACGACCCACGCCCCGATGCCCCATCCAATCCACTCGGACGGCCCGAGCCCATGCTCAGGACCGAACAGCCGCGAACCGATGAGGCCGGCAGCACATCCGATGGTCACCATGACGCGTGTCCAGCGCCGGAAGGCGCGACGGACCCGGTCGCCCAGGCCGTGGGAAGTCCACGCCCCGAAGGCCCGGACCACCGCCCCTTCCCAACCGCCGCGCAACAGGGTCGCACCGACCGTCACCCACAGGATGAAGAGTTCGGCCCGACCGAGGGCAGCATCCCCCAATGTCCGCGCCACCCAAACCGAGAACACGAAACCGCCGAGGGCTCCGAGTACCTTGAGTGCCAGCACCACCCCACTGCCGCCCAGGAGGCGGCGCCAGGATCCGTCGAGTCGGGAGGAGGAAGGGGAAGTCAAGACGCTCGGTTGGCCGGGAAGTGGCAGCCCCGCCAGGAATCGAACCTGGATCAAACGTTTAGGAAACGTCTATTCTATCCGTTGAACTACGGGGCCTCGCGGCAAAGAAACAGCGTCCACCTCGAAGCAAGAAAAAGCCCCGACTCCTGGGGAGGAGCGGGGCCGGAGCCTCGAGTTGGGGGCGAGGCCCCTTGGGCGGTGTGGGCAATACTGGATTCGAACCAGTGACCTTTCGCGTGTGAGGCGAACGCTCTG
>WTID01000054.1:1872-3241 GCA_011522855.1 Flavobacteriales bacterium | reverse complement strand
CGCCGAGCAGGGTGAAGTTCCGCTTGTTGGAGGACGCCCCGGAGGACGGATGGTTCTTCGTGCGGCGCAGGATGTCCCCGAGGCGCTGGCGCTGGCCCACCGGAGAATCGAACACGACCGCGAAAAAGGCCGTGTTGAGCTGCTCGTTGGCATAGCTGTACACCACGCGGGTGGTGGTCATCATGGCAATGGCCCCTCCGTTGGGGTTCATCACCATCATCTCGCCGGCGGTCTCCAGCTCGGGATCATCGAATCGGGCCAGCTCGCAGGTGGCCGTGAAGAACAGCGACATCCGATCGAGGTTGTCCCAGGCGCCGATGGTGGACGTGTTCAGGACACGCTCGTGGGCCCAGCCGCGTTCGCCCCCGTGGCCGATGTAATTGACCAGCAGGGCGCCATCCTTCACCCGGCGGTCGATGGCCTCCTCCACCTCGGGATAGCGCTCCCCGCCTGGCGTCGCCACCTGGGGGTAGGCGTCCATGAAGATGCGCTCAATGTCGTAGGCCCCGTGGTCCTCCTCGACCCCTTCGGCATGGCCGATGCTGTAGAGGGTGTGGCCGGTTTCCGTCGCCCCGCCGTTGCCGTCGAAATCGTCGGCCACGAAACACAGCCGGTTGCGCCAGGGACCGAACGGGTTGCCTCCGCCTTCGCCGGGCAGGCCAGCCGTCGTGCAGCCGGCACCGTCGGGGTCGGGGTTGCCTCCGGAGTAGGCCACCACCTTGGCCACGGCGTCCCACGCTTCGGCCGGAGTGCCGGCGGGGATTCGGCCGATGCCGATGGCCAGCGTGTCCGTCAGCCGATCCGAGGCGACATCACTCAAGAAGCCGAAATAGTCGTCCGTGACGTAGCTCTGCGTGGGCGTGTGGCTCTGGGCACTCTGGAAGGTGACGAGCAGATTGCCGAAGCGCGGCAGGTTGCGGTTGCGGAAGGTGCCGTCGCCGAAAAGCTGCAAGTAGCGGGGTTCGAGGGCGGGATTGCCGTCGGCCCGGTCGTACAGCATCTTCATCAGCATCTTGAAGGCGGTGGGATCCACCCGCCCCGAGCTGAAGCAATCGTAAATGAAACTGGGCTCCAACACGGCCACATCCAGCCCCTCGGCCTGATGAATCCGTGCGAGGCTGTCCGCCGCTTCCCGCAGGGCCGGCGGCGTGATCACCACGAGGTCGACCTGCGGCAGCGCATGGACGTCCGTGTTCTGCACGGGACCGATGGGCACGGGGGTGTAGAAGCCGGAGCCGGTGCCCGCCCGAAACCGCCGGACGGAGTCGTAGGCCACGCGGAAAGACAGCGTGCCGTCCACGACCTCATGGGGGATGGCACGCGGCATCTGAGGGTCGGTCACGTCCCAGACCCGCTGGACGGACTGCGC
>WTID01000054.1:0-1772 GCA_011522855.1 Flavobacteriales bacterium | reverse complement strand
GGACTCGCGGCCCCGACGGAGCGGCCCATGAGGCGGACCTCCAGCCGCGCCGGTTCGGGCAGGATGTCGGGCACCTGGAAGGGAATGGTGTGGGTCGGGTTCTGGTCGAAGACCTCCCCGAAGAAATTCCGGCCGGATCGGATGATGGTCTCCTGTTCGAGTTCGTGGAATTGATGGAAGTCGGTCGCGGTCAGCACCGTGTCCACATCGCCACCGAGGCCCGGGTCCGTCTCGATGCGAACCGGACCGGAATCGTCCACGCGGAGGAAATACCAGGCCGTGTCCGACCAGGGGTTCACTTCGTGTTCCCAGCGCCCGGAGATCTCACTGATGGACCATTCCGCGGGGCCGTCGCCCAGGAAGATGAAATGGTCCGCCCCATCGAATTGGCCATCGCCGTCGTCGACCATCTCGATGGGCACGGGCACCAGGTCGAGCGGGCGGGGCTCGGTGTTGTCGATGGGCAGGGCGTCACCGCCATGGCCATACAGGTTGATGGCGGCGGGATTGACCGAGGCGGGATCGAGCCCAAGCGCATTGAGCAGGGCGACGTCCACCTTGTGGAATCCCGACTTGGTCGTTGCGATCCGGAACCATTGGCCTTCGGAGAGGGCGGAATGCGCCGGCCAATCGTACTCAAACTGGCCCCAACCCGTGGCCGCGAACCCGACCAGGAAACCCGACAACAGGGCCTTCCGTACACCAGTGAACCATGCCGCAAAAGCCGGCTGGGGCAACGAAAGGGGACGATGGGACGTTCGGTTCATGGAAAGGGTCAGAATCGCTTGCTGCGCCAACGCTCACAGGGCGTTGGTTATTGCTTGTCGGCAAAGATGACGGCCAATTCCCACAAGTTTGTAATTTTCACGACCTTATACACGAGACTTTTGTCTTGGGAAACCGCATGGCCATGAAGCTCCCCCAGCCCTCCACTCCCGGCGCACTCCGTGCGCTGGCGCTGCCCGTGTTGGCCCTGATGCTCACTTGCATTGGGACCCTGACACCGGAGACCGCGTCGGCTCAGGACCCTGAATTCACCCAGTTCTACTCGAACCCGGTGTACCTCAACCCGGCCTTCGCCGGAGCAGCACGCTGCCCCCGGTTCGTCATGAACTACCGGAACCAGTGGCCGGCCATGAGCGGCAACTACGTCACGTCGGCCGCGGCCTACGACCAGCACATTCCCAGCATCTCGGGCGGCCTCGGCTTCATCGTGATGAACGACCGGGCCGGACGGGGCACGCTCAGCACCTCCCGCATCAGCGGCATCTACAGCTACCAGCAGGCCGTCAGCCGGAAGTTCTCCATCAAGGCGGGCTTCGAGGCGACCTACTTCCAGAAGGCCCTGGACTGGAGCCAGCTGACCTTCGGCGACATGATCGATCCGCGGAAGGGCTTCATTTACGAGACGCAGGACCAGCCGCGCGGCGGCAAGGTCAGCCAGGTGGACTTCAGTGCCGGCATCATCGGCTTCTCCAAGAAGGTCTACTTCGGTTTTGCAGCCCATCACCTCAACGAGCCCAACGAGAGCCTCGTGGTCGGCGTCAGCCGCCTGCCCATGAAGCTCACGGCCCACTTCGGCGCCTTGCTCCCGCTCGACGGCGACTCCAAGTATGCCAGTGCCTTCATCTCCCCGAACGTCCTGTACCGCAGGCAGGGAGAATTCCAGCAGATGAACTTCGGTGCCTACGTCAGCAAGGGCCCGATTGTCGGTGGAATCTGGTACCGCGGCATCCTCGGCACCCAATATCGCGACGCGTTCATCGTTACGT
>WTID01000261.1 GCA_011522855.1 Flavobacteriales bacterium | reverse complement strand
ATCAACGTCACCCTCAACGGCATTCCGATCAACGACAGCGAGTCGCAGGCCGTCTTCTGGGTCAACATGCCCGACCTGGCCAGCGCCACCGACGACATCCAGGTGCAGCGCGGCGTCGGCACGTCGACGCTGGGGGCGGGCGCCTTCGGGGCGACCATTTCCCTGAACACCCTCGACATCGCCGAGGAGGCCGGGGGCTCCATGATGGTGGGCGGCGGCAGCTTCAACACCTTCCGCACCAACCTCCAATGGAACAGCGGCCGCAGTGCGAGCGGCTGGGCGGCCGAGGGCCGGGTCAGCACCGTCATGAGCGACGGCTGGGTCGACCGCGCCTCGAGCGACCTCAACAGCTTCCAGCTCGGCCTGAACCGCGCCTGGGACGGCGGCTCCATGACCTACACGATCCTGAGCGGCCGCGAGCGCACCTACCAGAGTTGGTGGGGCGTCCCGGAGGTGGCGTTGAACGGAAGCGCCGAGGACATCCAAGCCTGGGGCGACGCCAACGGCTACAGCCAGCGCCAGATCGACGACCTGATCCAGTACGGTCGCCAGGCCAATTACTACACCTACGAGGACGAGGTCGACAACTACGGCCAAGACCACCAGCAGCTCCACCTCGAGCACCAGTTCGGCGATTGGCGCCTGTCCGCCACCGGCCACTTCACCCACGGGGAGGGCTACTTCGAGCAGTACAAATCCGGGGAGGACCTGGCCGACTACCTGCTGCCCGATGTGGTGGTGGGCGACGACACGGTGACGACCACCGACCTGGTGCGCCGCCGCTGGCTCGACAACGATTTCTACGGCGCCGTCCTCGGGGCGGAGCGCCGCTGGGACCGCGCGGCCCTGACGCTGGGCGCCGCCGCCAACCGCTACGAGGGCGACCACTTCGGCCGGGTGATCTGGGCGGAGAACGCCTCCACCGCCGGCACGCCGAACTACACCTACTACGACAGCGACGGCTTGAAGCTGGACCGCAATGTGTTTGCCCGCTTCGTGCAGCGTTCGCAGGACGGCCGCTTGCAGGCGCAGGCCGAGCTCCAGTACCGGGGCGTGCGCTTCGAGACCATGGGCACGGACAACGACCAGGTGGCGATCAACGTGCCCCGCGACAGCGCCACGTTTGACTTCCTGAACCCCAAGGTGGGCCTCGACTACCGCCTCAACGACGAGGACCGCGTGTTTGCCTCGGTCGCCATCGCGCACAAGGAGCCGGGCCGCAACGACTTTGTGGATGCCCCCGCCGGGTTTGCGGATCGCGCCGAGCGCCTGACCGACTTCGAGTTCGGATGGCGCCGCAACACCGACACCTACGCGTGGGGCCTGACCGCCTACCACATGGCGTACACCGACCAGCTCATCCCGACGGGCGCGCTCAACGACGTGGGGGCGGCCATCCGCCAGAACGTGCCGAAGAGCAGCCGGACGGGTGTGGAAATGGAGTTCGGCTGGCAGATTTCCGACGCCCTCGAGCTTGGCGCCCAGGCGACGCTGTCCCGCAGCCGCATCGACGAGTTCACCGAGGTCATCTACGATTACCTCGACTACAGCACGGTCGAGATCGTGCACCAGAACACGGAGATCGCCTTCAGCCCGCGCGTCCTCTGGGGCGGTCAGCTGCTGTGGCACGCGGTGCGTCCGGAGACTCCGTCGGGCGTGGCGCTCGACCTCGAGTGGGCGACGCAGCATGTGAGCGACCAGTTCATGGACAACACCGGCAAGGCGGCCATCCTGCCCGCCTACACCGTGTCTCAGCTCCGGGCGAGCCTGCACCTGCCGACGGTGAAGGATGGCCAAGTGGTCGACCGGACGCGCCTCGATGTGTGGGTGGAGAACGCCCTGGATGCCGAGTACAGCGCCAACGGCTACACGTACAGCTACTTCTACGGGCCGGATTTCTACGCGCTGGAGAACTTCTACTACCCGCAGGCGGGGCGCCACATCAACATGGCGCTCACCTACAGTTTCTAATACAAACAGAAAACGGGGTCAGGCCGAGGCGGATGCAGAGGCGGCGAAGGCCCGGAGGAAGTCCGGGTCGCGCTCGATGGCCGATCCCACCACGGCGAGGTCAGCTCCGGCCGCCCAGGCATCCATCACGGCGTCGGGCGTCCGGAGGCCGCCGCCCACGATGACGGGGCAGGGGACCGCGCGGCGCACGGCGGTGATCATTTCGGCGGGCACGGCCCGGTCGGCGCCGCTGCCGGTGTCCAGGTACATGCACTGCATGCCGAGGCAATGCCCGGCGAGCGCGGTGGCGGCGGCGATGTCCGGCTTGTCGGCCGGGATTGGCAGGCTGCCGCTCATGTAGTGGGCCGTGGTCGTCCGGCCGCCATCGACCAGCAGGTAGCCGCAGCCGACGGGATCGAGGCCGAGCTCGCGGACGCGTGGCGCGGCTTCAACGTGCTTGCCGATGAGGGCTTCGGGGTTGCGGCCGCTGATCACCGACAGGAACAGAAGCGCGTCCGCTTCGGCGGTGAGCTGGCTGGGCGCGCCGGGGAACAGCACGATGGGCCGGTCGGTGCGCTCGCGGATGAGGGCGGCCGTGAGGTCCATGGAGCCCTCCGTGACGAGGCTGCCGCCGAGCAGGACGGTGTGGACCGCGGCAAAGGCGGGGTCGGCCATCCAGGCGAGGTCGTCCGGCGTGCGGGCGTGGTCGGGATCGACGAGCACGGCCAGCCCCTTGCGGCCGGCAGCGCGGTCGGCTTCGAGGGCGGAAATCCACCGGGGGGAGGGCGTGTGCAAAGCGTCCATCAGGACTTCGAAGATGGGGCAGCGACGCGTTCCACGATGTCGGGCCGGAGCAATCCGTGTCCACAGGGGTGGAAGTGGACGGGGCAAACGCCGTCGAGCCCGCGGGCATTGCGGGGCGGGATGACTCTGTCGCGCTCCCCGAAGTGGGCCTCCAACACGCCCGGGTGGGCGTCGGCCAGCCGCTTCAAAGACCGGCGGCCCGGCGGCCAGAAGCGGCGGAGGGAGAGCCAGCAGTCGATGACCATTTGCCACATCTCGGCGGTCTCGAGGTGGAAGAGGGAGAACTGGTAGAAGTGCTCCGGGAGCAGGCCGCGCCGCCGCAGCCAGCCC
Source organism: Flavobacteriales bacterium (assembly GCA_011522855.1). GTDB lineage: Bacteria > Bacteroidota > Bacteroidia > Flavobacteriales_D > Sanyastnellaceae > UBA8752. Next base: position 179 of record WTID01000261.1, on the reverse strand, counting down.
ATGTGGCGGACAATGCGCTCGCGCTGGCGCTCGCTTTGACCGAGCCACGCCCGGCCCACGGCGGTGTCCACGGCGAAGCGGTAGCCCACGTTCTTGACGAGGCCGTCCGGGGCCATCAGCACGACGCGGGAAAAGCGCTCCGGCTCCCGCGCCCACCACGACAACGCCACCCGGCCGCC
>WTID01000208.1 GCA_011522855.1 Flavobacteriales bacterium | reverse complement strand
CCCATTGCCGATTGGAACCTCAACATCTCCAAGAACGCCATCGAGGTCGACACCTTCGACTACAGCACCAACGTCGACGGCATCTATGCCATCGGGGACATCAACACCTACCCCGGCAAGCTCAAGCTCATCCTGTGCGGCTTCCACGAGGCCACGCTGATGGTGCAGAGTGCCTTCAAGCGCATTTACCCCGACAAGAACCTCGTGCTCAAGTACACGACGGTCAACGGGGTCAACGGATTCTGACCATGTCCACCATCTGCCTCACCGTGATCGACCGCGAGGGCGTCTCCCACGAACTGGAGGCCCCGACCGACATGAACATGAACGTCATGGAGCTCTGCAAGAGCGCCGAGCTGCCCGTCGAAGGCACGTGCGGTGGCATGGCGATGTGCGCCAGCTGCCATTGCTATGTGGAAGAGGCCGCCTCGGCCGACCTGCCTGAGAAGTCCGATGATGAAGAGGACATGCTGGACGAGGCCTTCCATGTGACGGACGACAGCCGCCTCGGCTGCCAGCTCCACCTCAAGGACGACATGGATGGCATGGTCATCCGCCTGGCCCCCGTGGGCTGATCAGAACAGCGAGGCATTCCGCGCCGTCTCCGCCAAGCGGTGCACGGCGGGCCGGACCCGGGAGGCGGAAAGCGCGTCGATGTGCCGGATGCCATGGGCGTCCGTCCCGAGCAGGCTCACCCACCCGTTGTCGATGCAGGTCTCGGCCGCTTCTTGGACTTCCGGTCCATAAGCGCCAGCGAGGGAGGCCGCATTGACTTGCAGCCAGACCCCTTGGTCGGCGAGTTCACTGAAGCGGTGCAGTTCCCCGTGCCAATAGGGGTAGCGCTCGATGTGCGCCATCACCGGCTGGAACCCGCGCACTTGAGCCTCGAACAGAAACTCTTTGAGCAGGCCCTCTTCGGGCGGGGCTCCGAAGGCCAATTCGAAGAGCAGGTGTCCACCGGGCGCGAGCAGATCATCGCCATCGCGCAAAGCCGTCAGGACCGAAGCGTCGAGGAAGTACTCCGCGCCGAGGGCCAACTGGAAATCGGGGTGCCGCTCCGCCACCGCCTGGCGCAGGGCGTCGAACGGCGGTTCCAGCGTGCTCCGGTCGTTCGGGTAGGTGCCCACCATGATGTGCGGGGTGGTCACGGCCCCCCGATAGCCGAGGGCGACGAGGCCGTCGATCATCTCGAGTGAGGCCGCGAGATCGGGCGCCCCATCATCCACCCCCGGCACGAGGTGGCTGTGGAAGTCATAGCGGAAGGCGGACAGGTCCAGCGGCTCGAGGTCCGTGGATTTCGCCGGGTCGGCGCCGGGTCGGAACCACCTCGACAGCCAGCCCATCAGCGGTCGCCGTACTGCTGTTCGTAGTAGTCGCGGTAGGCCCCGCTGGTCACGTGCTCGAGCCACGCATCGTTGGCGAGGTACCAGTCGATGGTCTTGGCGAGTCCCTCCTCGAAGGTGATGGACGGCCGCCAGCCCAGGTCTTCGCGGAGCTTGGTGGCGTCGATGGCGTAGCGCATGTCGTGCCCGGCGCGGTCCGTCACGTAGGTGATCAGCCCCTCCGTTTCGCCTTCGGCCCGGCCCAGCTTGGCATCGAGTTGACGGCACATCAGGCGGATGAGGTCGATGTTGCGCCACTCGTTCTCCCCGCCGATGTTGTACGTCTCCCCATTGGCTCCTTTCGTGATGATGACCTCCAGGGCGGCGGCGTGGTCTTCCACCCAAAGCCAATCCCGGACGTTCACGCCCTGTCCGTAAACTGGCAGGGGCTTCTTCTGGACCGCATTGCGGATGAAGAGGGGGATGAGCTTCTCGGGGAATTGGAAGGACCCGTAGTTGTTGGAGCAGTTCGACAGGACCACCGGCATGCCGTAGGTGTGCTGCCAGGCCCGCACGATGTGGTCGCTGGAGGCCTTGGAGGCACTATAGGGGCTGCGGGGATCGTAGGCCGTCTCCTCGGTGAAGAAGCCGGTTTCTCCCAGCGAGCCGTACACCTCGTCCGTCGAGACGTGATGGAAGCGCTTGCCGTCCATGCCGCCCTCGGAGTCGGCCCAGGCCGCCCGCGCCGCGGAGAGCATGGAGGCCGTGCCCATGATGTTGGTCTCGAGGAAGGCCATCGGGCCGGAGATGCTGCGGTCGACGTGGCTTTCGGCCGCGAGGTGCATGACCGAGTCGACCTTCTCCTCCTTCATCAAGGCCGTCACGCCGTCCGTGTCGCGGATGTCCATTTTGACGAACCGGTGATTCGGTGCGCCCTCGATGTCCTGAAGGTTGGCGAGGTTGCCGGCGTAGGTCAGGGCGTCGAGGTTGATGACCCGCACGTCGGGGTGGCGGGTGACCCAGCGGCGCACGACATGCGAGCCGATGAAGCCGGCACCGCCGGTGACGAGGAGGACTTTGGGAGAGTGCAGGGTGTCAGCCATGTCAGAAGCTCCAGTAGTTGAGGTCGTCGGCGAGGTGCCGGTAGATGCCCTTGATGTCCACAAGGAACCCGACGTCCGGATTGCGGAAGAGCCGGTCGAAGGAGGCCTTGTCGTATCCGGTGTACTCCGCGTGGTTGACCGCGACGATGACCGCGTCGTACGCGGCTTCCCCCGGCGCCTCGGACAGTTGGACGCCGTATTCGTGCTCCACCTGGTCCGGCGAAGCGAACGGGTCGACCACGTCCATTTCCACATTGAAGGAGCGGAGTTCGCGGATCACATCGAAGACCTTGGAATTCCGGATGTCGGCGACGTTTTCCTTGAAGGTGACGCCCATCACGAGGACCTTGGCTTCAAGCGGATTCACCCCCTTTTCGAGGAGGCGCTTGACGACCTGCTTGCCGGCATAGTAGCCCATGCTGTCGTTGACGTAGCGGCCCGAGTTGATCACCTTGGCGTGGTAACCGAGCTTTTCCGCCCGCCAGGTCAGGTAATAGGGATCGACCCCGATGCAGTGTCCGCCGACGAGACCAGGGGTGAACTTGAGGAAGTTCCACTTCGTCCCGGCGGCCTCGAGCACCTCGAAGGTGTTGATGCCGACCCGGTTGAAGATGATGCTGAGCTCGTTGATCAGGGCGATGTTGACGTCGCGCTGGGTGTTCTCGATGATCTTGGAGGCCTCGGCCACCTTGATGCTCGAGGCGCGGTGGGTGCCGGCCTTGACCACGAGGTCGTAGGTGCGCGCGATGACGTCAAGGCTCTCCTCGTCGCTGCCGCTCACCACCTTCACGATGGTCTCGATGGTGTTCACCTTGTCGCCCGGATTGATGCGCTCCGGGCTGTAGCCCACCTTGAA
>WTID01000139.1 GCA_011522855.1 Flavobacteriales bacterium | reverse complement strand
TGCCCCCCGTAATAGCTCCATTGGCCCTCTCCCAGGGTGCCGTGGAGGTACTTCACAGATCCCACCCCCCGGCTCTCGCCCAGGATGGTCACGTCGGGCCGGACGAACTTCTTGCGGAAGGCCGTGGTCTGCCCCATGAACCCGTGGATGACCCGCTCGTGGGACTGGGTCAGCATCGTCGGGATGACATCCCATTTGGCGGAGAAGTCGAACAGGGTAAAGAAGTCTTTGATCTCCTTGATTTTCCCGTGGTCCTCCGTGGCATCGATGTCACTGAACTCGTAGACCAGGGGATCCCGGACCAACCGGTAGTTCCAGAACGCGAAGCCCTCCTCGAAGTCCAACTTCTGCTGGGCCAGGGGATCCGCCGGATCCCCATCGAACATCGGTTCGCAGATGTCGGTCTCCTGCGCCGCCAGCGCTATGTCAAAGCTGTCGGTGCCTGAGCACATGGTGAAGAGGAAGCCCCCGCCCAGCACGAAGTTGCGCATCTGCAGCGCCACCGCCCGCTTCATCTCGCTCACCTTGTCGAACCCCAACGAGGCCGCACTCACCTCCTGCTTGGCCTGCTCCTCCTGATACCAGGCGGCATTGCGGTAGGAGCGATAGAACTTGCCGTACTGCCCTGTGAAGTCCTCGTGGTGCAGATGGAGCCAATCGTATTCGACCAGCTTGCCCTCGACCACCTCAGCGTCGTAGACCACGTCATAGGGAATCTCGGCGTAGGTCAGGACCAGGGTCACAGCATCGTCCCACGGCAGCTTGCTTTTGGGACTGTACACGGCCACCCGGGGCGCCACCTCGAGCTTCACACGCTGTTGGTTCACCTCCGGGTCGGCAATGCCGTTCAGGATCTGCCGGGCCTGCACATCGGCCATCGGCTCGAAGTCGACGCCGCGGATGGTGCACTCGCTGGAAATGGCCGGAGCTGCCGGAATCAGGAAGCTGCCTCCCCGATAGTTCAGCAGCCACTCCACCTCGAGCCCCTGCTCCAACACCCAGAACGCCACACCGTAGGCCTTGAGGTGATTGGATTGGCCCTCATCCATCGGGATGAGCAACCGGCTCGCCTGCGCAGCCGTGGCCACCATCAACAGGACAACCAGGGTCAACACCCTCGATCCTCGAATCTGCATCATGTGGGAAAGATACCCCAGCCTCCCGGCCAGTGACCCTTCCGGGTCGGCAACGAATCAGAACGGCGCGTCCTCCCCGGGACCGTTCATCTTGGACCCGACGGTCATCGTCTTCGTCCCGCCATCCGCAAAACCGGTGTTGGGCGCCATGGCCCCACCCCCATCAAAGGGGCTCTCATCAAACGCATTGAAGTCCGAGAACTTCGCGAGGTGCTTCGTGAACCGGAGCTTGACGGTGTCGAGCCCACCATTCCGGTGCTTGGCCACGATGAGTTCACCCATGTTCTCGGTGTCCATTCCGTCGGCATCCTCGGTAATCCCGTAGTACTCAGGACGGTAGATGAAGCAGACGATGTCAGCATCCTGCTCGATGGCCCCGGATTCCCGGAGGTCGGACAGGATGGGCCGCTTGTCCCCGCCCCGCGTCTCCACCGAACGGGAAAGCTGCGACAGGGCAATGACGGGCACGTCCAGCTCCTTGGCAATGCTCTTGATCGAGCGGCTGATGGTCGAGATCTCCTGCTCGCGGTTGCCCTTGCCGTTGTCGCTGCCGGCGGTCATGAGCTGGAGGTAATCGATGATGATCATGTTGATGCCGTGCTTCTGCTTGAGGCGGCGGCACTTGGCGCGCAGCTCGAAGACACTGAGGGCCGGCGTGTCGTCGATGAAGAGCTGGGCCTTGGTCAACTTGGCAATCCGGGTCTGGAGCTGCTGGTACTCGTAATCCTGCAGGTCGCCCTTGCGGAACTTCTCCGAGCTGAGCTCGGACTCGGCCGCCACGAGGCGCTGCACCAGCTGGGCAGAGCTCATCTCGAGGGAAAAGATGGCCACCGGCACCCCGTGGTCCACCGCCATGTTGCGCGCCATGGACAGCACGAAGGCGGTCTTGCCCATGCCGGGACGGGCCGCGAGGACCACCATGTCCGAGTTCTGCCATCCGCCGGTCAGAGCATCCAGGGCCTTGAACCCGGTCGGGGTGCCGCTCACCCCGTCCTCATTCAGACGAGCCTGGTCGATGCCGTCCATCACCTCCTGGATGACGGACTTCATGTCCTGGTAATCCTTCCGGATGTTGCCCTCGGCCACCTCGAACAGCTGCTGCTCTGACTTGTCCAGCAGGTCGAAGACATCCGTTGTGTCCTCAAAGGCCGCCTCGATGGTCTGACTGGAAATCCGAATCAGCTCGCGCTGGATGAACTTCTGGGCCACGATGCGGGCGTGGGATTCGACGTTGGCCGTGCTGGCCACCCGGTCGGTCAGTCCCGCCACGTAGGCCGGACCACCACAGAAACCGAGCACCCCCTCCTTGCGGAGCCGCTCGGTGACGGTCAGGAGATCAATGGGCTCGGACTCCCCGAACAAATCCTTGATGGCCTTGAAGATGGACCCGTGGGACTCCTTGTAGAAGGCCTCCGGCTCCAGGATGTCGACCACCGAGTTGACGGCCGACAACTCCAGCATGCAGGCACCGAGGACGGCTTCCTCCAACTCGACGGCCTGCGGCTGTTTCTTGCCGATTCCGGCGAGGCCCGGCGCGAGGGCGGGCGACTTCGACGCCGTTTTGCGCTTGGTATTCAGGGGTTTGTCTTCGGCCACGGTCAACTGGGGATGAAGAACCAAAGTAGCGTTTCGCGGCCCCGATGGAACCGCTCCCTATCCACGGCGATTCCACACGCCTGTCCACAACCTACCTTCCCTCCGTGTCCACTCGGCGATTCCACCTTTTCCTGCTCCTCGCCCTCTGCGCGGCAGGGTGTCGGACGGAGAAATCGCCTCCGACCGTCGAGTGGCTCATCCCCACCTCCAGTCCCCAATGGGCCCCCGACATCAACGTCCCGCTGCGCTTCGTGCTCAACGATCCCGCTCCCGACCGCGGAACCACAACTCCGGCCAGCTGGCGGGTCGAAGTCGGGCCACCCGGCGGCGGCCTCTGGTGGACGGCATCCGGCGACGCGTCCTTGGCCCCTCCGTCCGGAGGCTCCGCCCACGTCGACACCATTGACCTCCAATGGACCGTGCCCTTTCCTCCGGCCTCTGCCTCCGGCCCGATCGACCTCCTCCTCACCGCCATCGTCACCGATGGAGAAGGGGGCCGAGGCGCCGATTTCACCTTGGCCTCCGTGGCCGTGCCGCCGTTGGAATCTGCGGGACTCTGGCA
>WTID01000051.1 GCA_011522855.1 Flavobacteriales bacterium | reverse complement strand
TTCGTGATGGCGATGGCCTCTGGGAGGACCACGACGTGATGGAGGTGGCCACGCCTCACGCCTGGGCCCGCGATCCGGATCTCGTGCTGCGCTTCTACAATGCCCGCCGCCGCCAACTCGATGGCGTCGCGCCGAATGCCGCCCATCGGGCGCTCGCTGGTCTGGAGTCCCACTTCGATGTGCGCATCGTGACCCAGAACGTGGACGACCTCCACGAACGGGCCGGGAGCACGCAGGTCCTTCACCTGCACGGGGAGCTTCGCAAGGTTCGGCCGGAAGACGACCCTGGCATGGACGATCGGGGCACCGTGACCGTGGGGGGTGAGAGGGTGCCGGGACCGGACGTCGTGCTGGGCGATGTCGATGCGCGGGGGGTGCAATGGCGGCCCCATGTGGTGTGGTTCGGCGAGGCCGTGCCGATGTTGGAGCCTGCCGCCGAGGCGGTGGCGCAAGCCGATGCCCTGCTCGTGGTCGGCACGTCGATGCAGGTCTATCCGGCCGCCGGCTTGGTGCACTTCGCTCCCTCCGACTGCCCGGTCACGATGGTCAATCCCGATTCGGATGCCATTGCCGGTTTCGAATCGGTGGTCACCGAATTCATCCAGGCACCCGCCTCGGAGGGCGTCGCCGAATGGGCCCAAAAGATGGTCAACTCCAGCATCTAGATCATTGAGCTGGCATGGTCAGTGGATTGACGGGGAACCGGGTCATCTTGAGGCCATGGAAACCCCGTCTGGATCCGCTTCGATGACAGCCGGTGCTGCGCCGCTCGGCCCGTGGTCGGGCGCGGCGTTGGTGACGGGCAACATGATCGGCTCGGGCATCTTCCTGCTGCCTGCGTCGATGGCGGTGTTCGGCGTTTATGGCCTGGTCGGATGGGCGTGTGCCTCCGTGGGGGCGATGCTGCTCGCGGCCCTGTTCCGGAGTCTCGGTCGCGTCATGCCACACGCGCCGGGTGGGCCTTACGCCTACGTCCGTGCGGCGATGGGCGACCGATTGGGGTTCGTGGTGGCCTGGGGCTATTGGGTGTCGATTTGGTGCACCAACGCCGCAATCGCCGTGGCCTGCGTCGGCTACCTCTCGGTGTTCTTTCCCGCCCTCGCGTCCGAGCCCGCTCTGGGTGCGCTGACCGGTCTGGGGTTGCTGTGGGGCGTAACTGCCTTCAACGCCTTGCCCTTGCGTCAGGTGGCGGCGCTGCAGGGGGTGACGGTGGTGCTCAAGGTGGTGCCGCTCCTTTTGCTGATTCTGCTCGGTTGGGACCACATCCGGTGGGAATGGCTCATGGTGGCGGGACGCTCCGGGGAGGGCGCATTCGCTGCCATCACGGCCGCGACGACGTTGGCCCTGTTTGCCTTTCTCGGCATGGAGTCGGCGGCCATCGCGAGCCACCGCATCCGGAACCCCGAGCGCAACATGGGCCGCGCCAGTGTGATGGGCACCGCCCTCACGGTGGTCCTCTATGTGGGGTGCTCGGTGGTGGTCATGGGCACGGTGCCGCCGGAGGGGCTGATGGACTCGCCCGCGCCGTTCGCCGAATCGGCCTCGACCTTCCTGGGTCCTGCCGGCCGTGACCTGATGGCGGCCGTGGCCGTGCTGGCCACTTTCGGTGCCTTGAACGGCTGGATTCTCATCCAGGGGCAGTTCCCGGCGGCGGTGGCAGCGGATGGGTTGTTCCCCGGTGTGTTCGGCCGGACCAACCGGTTCGGTGCGCCGTTGGTCGGCGTCGCGTTGTCGAGTGTGCTGGCCTCAGCCGTCCTGCTGCTCAACTTCTCCGACTCGCTGGTCTCCACCTTCACCTTCATGATGACGCTGTCGACGCTGTCGGCTCTGGTGCCCTACCTGCTCTCAGCCATCAGCCTTTTTCAGCTCTGCGCGCAGTCCGGCGACGGGGTGCCCGGGGGCATTCGCGCCTTGGCGGCGGGGTGCGCGCTCTTCTGTGGCTGGGTTATTTTCGGATGCGGCGCGGAGGTGGTCATCTACGGCTTGGCCCTGCTCGGGGTCGGCATCGTCTTGTCCCTCCTGCGCGCCCGAACGCCACGCCCATGACGCCCTACCGCATCCATCCCGACATCCGCCTGGCTGAGACGTTGCCCGGTTCGTTCTACCGGAGCCAAGAGGTGTTCGATGCGTTGATCGACGGCGCGTTTGCCCGATGCTGGCAATGGCTGGGGGATGCGCGGACCCTTGTTCCTAAGGCCGGGGCCGTGGCGCCGATCACGCTCCTGCCAGGAGCCGTCGACGAACCTTTGCTGCTGTCCCGGGACGGCGACGGGGTGCGGTGCCTGTCCAATGTCTGCACGCACCGCGGCAACCTGCTGGTGCATGAGGCGGGCTGCCCTCGGCAATTGGTCTGCGGCTACCACGGCCGCCGGTTCGGGCTGGACGGTCGGTTCCAATCCATGCCGCGGTTCGAGGAGGCGGAGGGATTCCCTCGCCCCTGTGATGATTTGCACCGTTTTCCCCTGCACGATTGGCGGGGCCACCTCTTTGCCGGGCTCGATCCTGCCCACGGCGCGGAGGCGGTGTTGGCGGCGATGGAGGAGCGCATCGGGTTCCTGCCGGTGGAGGACTTCCGCCTCGACCCTGCGCGGGACCGGACGTTCCTGATCGAGGCGCATTGGGCGTTGTACTGTGACAATTACCTCGAAGGGTTCCACATCCCCTTCGTCCACCAGGACCTCAACGCGGTGGTCGATTTCGACCGGTACGAAACGGTGCTGTTCGAACACGGCAACCTCCAGATCGCCGAGGCCCGCGACGGTGAGGAGGTCTTCGCCCTGCCGGCGGGGCACGTGGATGAGGGCCGGGCCATCGCGGCTTACTATTTCTGGCTCTTCCCGAACCTGATGTTCAACTTCTATCCGTGGGGGTTGTCGGTCAATGTGGTCGAGCCGTTGTCGGTGGACCGCACCCGTGTCCGGTTCCAGTCCTTCGTCCATTCCCCTGAATTGCTGGGGCAGGGCGCTGGCGGAGACCTCGACACGGTCGAGCACGAAGACGAGGAGGTGGTGGAATCCGTGCAACGCGGCATTCGCTCCCGCGGCTATACGACCGGCCGGTTCTCCCCCACCATGGAGCAGGGGGTGCACCAGTTCCATCGGATGCTCGCCGACGCCCTCTCGGGGGAGTAACGCCGGGTTCGGCAGCGGTGGTCCGGCCGCATATTACAGGTCGACGCGGTAGAAGAAGATGGGCAAGAAGCCGAGTTGGTATTCCTCCCGGATGCTGTCCTCGGGGCTTCCCCCTTCGTCTGGCGCGTAGGTCAATTTCAACACGTTTTGTGTTCCCAATACGTTCA
>WTID01000088.1 GCA_011522855.1 Flavobacteriales bacterium | reverse complement strand
AGGTGCCGAAGCCCTCGAAAATCGGCCAGGGGTCGTTCTCGGTGATCAGCTTGCCCGTGTACCCGGCAGGGCGGGGACCGTAGACCGCATTCACGTTGTTGGGGAAGGAGTAGGACCACACCCAGTCCGGTGCCCACGAAAGCCAGTCGGGCTTCGGATGGACATTCGGAATGCCCCAGTCGCCATCCCCGCTGATCTGGCAGCCCATGCGCCCGATTCCATAGGCGAGAATCAAGCCCGGTGCCGTGGCATCCGCGAGATGGAGGAAGGGAATTTTCACGCGGCGGGCATACCAGGCGACCGCCAATCCTCCCACGATGAGGCCTCCGTAGATGGTCAGTCCGCCCAGAAAGCTTTGCAAGGAGGGCTCCCTGAAAAAGGCCACCAGCTCGTCCGGGTACTCCAGGAGGTGGAACAACTTGGCCCCGACGACGCCACCGACGGCCGCGTACAGCGTGACGTTGCCCGTGCGCTCCCACGGATGCACGGTGACAGTTCTCTGCTCCGGGGTCTCGAGCCGTTGCTTGACATCCTCCTTCCAACGGAGCCAGCCCATGACCACGCCCAACAAGACACCGAGGACGGGATACCCGGCCCCGCTGAACAGATGCTGCTGGGGCGGACCACCACCTTGGAACAGGTCAGAGGCATTGACCAGAAGCCAGAGCACCTTCCAACCGAGAACGAATCCAAGCAGCCCGCTGGACCCCCACGCCAAAGGTCCCTCGGGCTTTCCGACCCAGACCGTTTTCTCCGTGGTCGGCAAAACACCATCTTTTTCCTTGCGCTGGAGCTCGCGGCGAAGCAGGACAGAGGCCGCGACAAAAGCAAGGGCCACCATCAGTCCAAACGAGTTCACCAGCTTCAAGGCCGCGATCTCGATGCCGAAGAGGTCTTGAAAGAGGAAATACAGATTGGGGTACAAGACGACGTGAATCTGCAGGCAAGTTAGTCGGAGACCAAGGTCCCCTGAACCCGCCCCTCACGGAATCCGCCCAGCGTCACGTCGACCACCGTCCCCGGCGCCAGTTTCGCGGAGTCGGCCACCGCCACCCGCACGTACTCGGGCGTGTAGCCTGACCGACTGCCGGTATCATCCACTTCGCCCTCCAACAGCACCGGACGGGTGGCCCCCTCGAACCGGGCGGCATGGGCCCACTGTTTCTTCAGGCTGACCTGGGTCAGTACCTTGTTGCGGGCCTTGCGCTCCGGCACAGGCACCACCTCGTCGATGCGCAACGCCGTCGTCTTGGGCCGCTCGCTGTAGGTGAACACGTGCAGATACGACGCCGGCGCCTCCAGCAGGAAATCCCGGGTCTTGTTGAATTCCACTTCCGTCTCGCCCGGAAATCCGACGATGACATCAATGCCGATGCCAGCCTCGGGCATGCGGTCCACGATGTGGGCGAGTCGGTCGCGGTAAAGATCGGTCCGGTATCGGCGGCGCATGGCGCTGAGCACCGCGTCGCTGCCGCTTTGGAGGGGGATGTGGAAGTGCGGCTGGAATTTCACGGAGTCCGCCACGAAATCGATCAGCGGGGGCTCGAGCAGGTTCGGTTCAATCGAACTGATGCGGTAGCGTTCAACCGACGCGAGGCCAGCATCTTCCTCAAGCGCCCGGCAGAGATCGAGGAGGGTTTCCCCTTGAGCCTTGCCGAAGTCGCCGATGTTCACCCCGGTCAAGACGATTTCCCGGGCCCCGGCCGCAGCAGCCTTCCGTGCCTCGACGAGGGTGGTGGCAATGTCCGCAGAGCGGGAACGACCCCGTGCGAGGGGAATGGTGCAAAAGGCACAGAAATAATCGCATCCGTCCTGCACCTTGAGGAAACTGCGCGTGCGGTCCCCGCTGCTCACGGCGGGGTGAAAGGCATTGACATCGCGAATCTCCCCGCGCTCCACCACGGCCGTATCGTCTCCGGATGCCTTCCGGGCGCGCTGGGATTCCAGATGTCCGGCCAGGTTGAATTTTTCTTGGGCGCCAAGGACGAGGTCCACGCCGTCGATGTCGGCGATCTCCTTCGGCTTGAGCTGGGCATAGCACCCAATCACCGCCACAAATGAATCGGGATTCGCCGCCTTGGCCCGCCGCACAATGTTGCGGCATTTGGCATCGGCGTGGTCCGTCACGCTGCAGGTGTTGACCACCACCACGTCCGGCCGGTCCTCCACGGCCACCTTGGCGTAGCCGGCCTCGGTCAGCCCGCGGAGGAGGGCGCTCGATTCGGAGAAATTGAGCTTGCAGCCCAGCGTCTCAAAGGCCACGCGGCCATGGTTTGCCATGGGACAAAATTAATCGGGCAACCTCGAGCCCCCTTGAGCGGTTATGACCAACGAAAGCATCGTGCGCACGGGCGTGTGTACATTGCCGACCCGCAAACCCTCAAGGATGAACCAAACCCGCCTTACCGCGCTGACTGCCATGTTGCTGTTCAGCGTCACCGCATTCACCCAGTCCTTCACCCTGTCCACCGACCTGCTCGGCGACGCCTTCCACAGCGGAGGCCCGATCGGCTTCATCGATGTCGACAACGATGGACTGGACGACCTCGTGCTCTTCGACCAGGGTGACGACGTCAACATTCTCTACCAAACCGCCACCGGATTCAGCAAGGTCCACTACGGTCAGGTCAGCACCGCGAACCAGTGGGGCGCCTGCATTGGCGACATGAACAACGATGGCTTCAAGGACATCTACGCCGGTGGCAGCTACGATGGAGTCCACTTCATGGCCATCGGCCCCGGGGGCACCTTCGAGCTCAACGATCTCGACAATGGCTCCATGTTCATGCAGGCCTGCAACATGGCCGACCTCGACAACGACGGTGTCCTCGACGCCTTCGGATGCCACGACGACGCCCTCAGCCGCATGTGGAAGGGGTCCGAGACCGGCGTTCCCGTCAACGATCAGAGCCTGATGCCGCTGATGAGCTACGACTACAGCGACTATCCGAACACCGACCACAGCGGCAACTACGGCACCGTGTTCAGCGACTTCGACAGCGATGGCGACGTCGATTTGTACATCGCCAAGTGCCGACAGTTCGTCAGTGACCCTCAGGACCCGCGTCGCATCAACCAACTCTGGGTCAATGACGGCCAGGGAGGGTGGACCGAAGAGGCGGCCGACCGCGGCCTCGTCTTCTTCGAGCAGAGCTGGACGGCGGACTTCGGCGACATCGACAACGATGGCGACATGGACCTCGCCGTGACCAACCACAGCACGACGCTGTTCCTTCTCGAGAACGACGGCACCGGCCACTACACCGACATCACGGCGGGCAGCGGCATGGAAGTCAGCGGCTT
>WTID01000141.1 GCA_011522855.1 Flavobacteriales bacterium | reverse complement strand
CACAAGGACAAGCTGACCGCCTTGGCGGAGCGTCTGCTCGAGCGGGAGGTCATTTTCAAGGAAGACCTCGTCGATTTGCTCGGCGAGCGCCAGTGGGAGTCCAAGACCCTCGATGCCGTCCCGGAGGCACCGGCCGTGGAACCGGCGAAGGATGGGGAGGAGGCCTCGGAACCGACGGCCGAGAAGGCCGCACCATCGGATGAGCCGAAGGAACAGGCCGAACCGGATGCAGACGCGCCTGCCGATGGTGGCGATTCCGCTGCGGACGAAAGTGCAGCCTGAATGGAGGGCTGGGTCCGCCTTCTGACCGAGTCGCAGTCCTTTCGCGCTGAACTCCTGAAGAACGCCCTCGAGGGGGTGGGCATTCCCGCAGTTCTCCTCAACCAGAAGGACAGCAGCTATGGATTCGGAGAGCTTGTACTCTGGGTGCCCGAGCAAGAGGCCGAGCGCGCCCGGGCCGCCCTCGGACTGGCTCCGGAACCGTCCTGATGCGCAGCGAGTTCTTTATCCGCGCCATGACGGGGGCCGTGTTGGTCTCGGCCATCGTGGCGGCCATCCTCGGTGGCCTGTGGACGTGGTCGGTCCTGCTGGCCATCCTGTTTTATGTGGGGTGTCAGGAGGCCAGGGAGGCCCTCAAGGCGGCCGATCCCGAGCAGTCCTCGGCAGAAGTGTACCTGAAGGGCATGGCCATGGTGGCCCTGCCGGTGGTGGGCCTGTTTTTCATCGGTTGGCGCGGCCAGGCCTATGACGCCGCCCTGCCGCTGGGCTGGTTCGTGCTGCTGTGGACCAACGACACGGCCGCCTATCTCTTCGGCCGCAGTTTCGGCCGCCACAAGCTGGCCCCTACCATCTCACCGGGCAAAACCTGGGAAGGGTGGGCCGGAGGGGCCGTGGCCACGTTGGCGATAGCCTATGGCCTGCTGGGGGTGTCTCAGGGTGTGGCGGACCTGACGGCGGGGCAGTGGGCTGTGCTGGGCGCCGTGGTGTCGGTGTTCGGGCCGATGGGGGACCTGCTGGAGAGCGCCTTGAAGCGCCAGGCGGGCATCAAGGATTCCGGAACGATCCTGCCCGGACACGGTGGCGTGCTCGACCGGTTCGATTCCCATTTTATTTCTGCCCCCATCGCGGCCATCCTGCTTCAGCTTTTCTGATTTTCGCGCCATGTACATCCACCCCGCGGGATACCGCGTGATCCTCGTCTTCCTCCTCATCGTCGTCGCCTTGGCGGTGCTGGTCCATCAGATTCCCCAGATCCCCTCCTGGCTGGAGTGGGGCGTGCGGGGCGCCCTGCTGATCCTGTTTTGTCTGGTGCTGTGGTTCTTCCGGATTCCGCCCCGGCCATTCAACGCTGCCCCCAACGAGGTCACCGCGGTGAGCGATGGCAAGGTGGTGTTGGTCGAAGAGGTGGACGAACCCGAGGTGATCGGGGGCAAGGCCATCAAGGTCTGCGTCTTCCTCAGCATTTTCGATGTGCATTGCCAATGGGCCCCGGTCGGGGGGACCCTCGAGTATTTCAAATACCATCCGGGGGAATACCTCGTGGCGTGGCACGAAAAGTCCTCCACGCTCAACGAGCGCACCACCTTCGGACAGCGCACACCGCATGGAATGGTGGTCTGGCGTCAGATTGCCGGAGCCGTGGCCCGGCGCATCCGCTGGTTCGTGGAGGAGGGGCAGGAGATGGAGCATGGCCAGGAGGCCGGCTTCATTCTGTTCGGGTCCCGAATCGACTTCTACCTGCCGTTGGATGCGGAGGTGCTCGTCAAGCCGGGAGACCGGGTCGTGGCCCGCAGCACGGTGGTGGCGAGGTTGCCTGAGGTGCCTTAACTTCCCCGGTTCACGGACTGACCTGGTCCGAACACCTGAACCACCATGCGCTACGCGATTCTTTCCCTGGTTGCCCTGATGGCGACCTCCCTGGCCGTCCAGGCCCAATTCATTCCGCTCTCCGATGCCCAGAAGGTGTCGGCGCCGCTTCCGACGGTCGACATGACCGGCGAGGAAATCATTCCCTACCAGCCGCTCACCGGCCAGAACGTCGGGGACATCGACCACCTGCAGCTGCGGGACATGGTCATCCAGCGTCAGATCATCGGTCTGACCCAGTATGACCTTCAGTCCAACTACGCCGTCGACGACCGAGTCTACAGCTCAGGCAACGGCATCAGCGCCGGCTGGATCCAGTCCCTCGAGACGTCGCCCTTCAGCGACCGGGGAACCGGATACAACTACAAGGCCCCGGGTCCGGACATGGACTGGGGAGAGATTCCCTACGACCGCATCGAGGACGTCCGCATCGGCTGGCCGTCTCTCGGGCACCTGGCCAACGGTTCCGAGTTCGCGCTGAGCCACGCCAGCACCGGAGGCCTCGTCTTCGCCACCCGCGACGCCGTAGGGTCCGGCGCCTGGACCACCAACACGTTGCCCGCCCTGCCGGATGAGTCCGGCAACGACATCTGGCACCTCTGGCCCCGCGCCACCGTGGGCGGTGCCGACGGCAACACCATCCACGCCATCTGCATCTCAGCCCCGGAGGGCAATGGCGGTGTCCTCTACAACGGACAGGACGGTGCCCTGATCTACATGCGGTCCACGGACGGCGGCGCCAACTGGGACATGCAGACGTTTGCCGAGCTCGACACGTCCGCCTTCGCCGGTGGCTTCGTGGCCGACTCCTACGCCATCCACGCCGAGGGTGAGACGGTCGCCTTTGCCGTGTTCAACGGCTTCTATGACACGTTTGCGATGATTTCCGAGGACAACGGAGCCAGCTGGAGCTACGAGGCCATCGTCGACTTCCCGGTCGACAACTACGTGCTCGACTCCGGCGCCCTGCTCGACACCACCATCGCCGATGCGGTGGATGGCAGTGGCAACGCCATGTTCTTCAATGCCGACCGTGCCGGTGATGTCCTCGTCGATGAGGCGGGTGGCGTGCACGTGTTCTTTGGGGCGATGTTCTACGCAGACAGCGACACTACGGACGGAACCTCCAGCTACTACCCGTACACCAACGGCTTGGAGTACTGGCGCAACGACATGGGCCCGGACACCACGGTGACCATTGCCTACGCCTATGACGTGGATGGCAGTGGCACACTTGACTTCGAGGACGACATCGCCGGGTACTTCGTGGGCATTTCCTCCCAGGCGTCCGCCGGACAGGTGGTCGAGTCCAACACGATTGTGGTGGCCTACAGCGCCCTGATGGAGAACTTCTCGACCGGTGTCCAGAACTACCGCCACTGCTACGTGGTCCACTCCACCGACCTCGGTGAGACCTGGAACAGCGAGACGGCCTGCGA
>WTID01000147.1 GCA_011522855.1 Flavobacteriales bacterium | reverse complement strand
CCACACACGCCGAGGGCGTCGAGCTGGTTGCCGTCACAATCGCAGTCGCCGTCAGCAATGCCGTCGCCACCACAGACGCCGCACTCGTCGAGCTGGTTGCCGTCGCAGTCACAGTCCCCATCGGGGATGCCACCGCCACCGCAGACGCCACATTCGTCGAGTTGCAAGCAGGAACCGTCATCGTCCGTGGCCTCAGCGGCAAAGTTGCAGGCCGTCTCGTCCGTGCAGCCGGGCACTTCGTCCGCGTCGCATACCCCGTCGCTGTCGGCGTCGTCGAGGCAGTTGCCATCGCAATCCACAAGGTCGGATTCGGGATAGGTGCAGGTCGGATTGACCGTCTCGGCCACGCAATTGCCACCGAGGGGCAGGCTGAGGGTCAGGTAGTCAATGTTGTCGCCCTGCGGGAAGACCTGGATGTTGACCGTTCCGCTCATTTCACCATCGGTGGTGAACTGACCGAGGAGGACGGTGCCATCCGCGGCCGGCATGCCGTTGGCGTCGCCATTGAGGATGTACCACACGCCACCGACGGCATCGTCCATGACGATGTTGCCGCCCGGGGCGCCCGCACCGGGATCGAAGGCCGTCACCCACGGTTGCCCGGGGGACTGGACCGTGGCGGCCGAGTTCTCCCCTGCCGCAGCATTGGCCGGTCCTTCGAGTCCGATGGTGATCCAGCTGTCATAGGCGAGGTTGGGGTACACCGGGAGCAACAGTGGGTTGACCGACTCGGGAGTCGGACCGCCCAGGATGTGCTGGAAGAAATTGGTGGTCGTCGAAATGTCGAGGGGGTCGTTGGCGTTGCCGTAGACGGACGTCACAAAGTCGGACGCGTGCTCGGTGTGCAGCAGGACCTGATAGGTCGTCATGCCGGCCAGGTCACCCGCCGTGTGATCCTCGATGACCCGGAGCTCCACGCAGTATCCGTCGTCGGCCGGGGTCGGCACGAACGGCAGGGCGTCCGGATCGTAGTTGCAGGCCTCGGGATCATCGCAGGTCTGGGGCTCGACGTCGTCACAAATGCCGTTGCCGTTGACATCGGCCGCGCAGTCGCCGCCGCAGACTCCAATGGCGTCGGCCTGGTTGCCGTCACAATCGCAATCGCCGTCGGGAATGTCCGCACATCCGCAATCGTAGATGGCGCCGGGACCGTCGCAGACGCCACAGGCATCCACATCGCCCACGCAATCGTCGACATCGTCGCAAATGCCGTCGGCGTCAGCATCCGCCGTGCAGTCGCCACCGCAGTCGCCAATGGCGTCCAAGACGTTGCCATTGCAATCACAGGCGCCGTCGGGGATGTCGTCGCACCCGCAATCCCCGGTTGCGCCGGGGCCATTGCAGATGCCACACTCGTCCACCACACCAATGCAGTCGTCCACATCGTCACAGATGCCGTCCGCATCCGCGTCGGCCGTGCAGGACCCGCCGCACACGCCGAGGGCATCGGCCTGGTTGCCATCGCAGTCGCAATCGCCATCCGGGATGGCCTCACATCCGCAGTCGTAGATGGCGCCGGGGCCGTTGCAGACGCCACAGGCATCCACATCGCCCACGCAATCGTCGACATCGTCGCAAATGCCGTCACCGTCCGCATCGGCCGCGCAATCTCCGCCGCACGTACCGAGGGCGTCGTCATACAGGCAGTTGTCGTTGCTTCCGGTGGGACAGCCCACGCCCAGTCCGAGCGGCAAGTCGAGCAGCAGGTAGTTCTCGTTGTCTCCCTGCGGGAAGACCTGGACCTGCATGTTGCCGGACAATTCGCCATCGGTGGTGAACTGGCCGAGCAGGACACGGCCATCGGCGTCGGGCACGCCATTGGCATCCCCGTTCAGGATGTACCACACGCCGCCCACCATATCATCGATGGCGATGTTGGCTCCCGGCACCCCATTGCCCGGATCGAAGAGGACCGACCAGCTCTGGCCGGGAGATTGGACCACACTGGCGTCCGTCTCCCCAGCCGCGACATCCGCCGGACCATCGATGCCGATGGTGATCCAGCTGTCATAGGCCAGGTTCGGGAAGGCCGGCAGCAGCAGCGGGTTGATGTTGGCCGGGGTCGCCCCGCCCAGCACATGCTGGTAGAAGGACGTGGTCGTCTGGATGTAGGTCGGGTTGTCTGAGTTGCCGGACACCGAGGTCACGAAGTCCGTCTCATGCAAGGTTTGGATGGAGACCCGGTAGGTCGTCATGCCGGCGAGGTCACCGGAGGTGTGCGTGGCCACCACTTCCGTCAGCAGGCAGTAATCGGTGACCGGCTCGTCGTCCACCGGCTCAGCAAAGGGATCGAAGTTGCAGGCCGTCTCATCGGCGCAACCGGACCCTTCATAGATGTCGCAGATGCCATTCCCGTCCACATCGGCCGGGCAATCGCCTCCGCACACGCCGATGGCGTCCACCTGATTTCCATTGCAGTCGCAGTCGCCGTCAGGAATGTCGGCACACCCGCAGTCGTAGATGGCCCCGGGGCCATTGCAGACGCCACAGGCATCGTATTCGCCGATACACTCGTCCACGTCGTCGCAAATGCCATCGGCATCGGCATCCGCCGTGCAAGAGCCTCCGCAATCGCCAATGGCGTCGAGCTGGTTGCCGTCACAGTCGCAGTCTCCATCCGGGACCTCCGAACAGCCGCACTCATAGATGTCACCGGGGCCTCCACAGATTCCACAGGCGTCCAGCTGGTTTCCGTCGCAGTCGCAATCCCCATCGGGAATGTCGTTGCACCCGCATTCGTAGATGGCGCCGGGGCCATTGCACACCCCGCAGGCGTCCAAGTCACCCACGCAGTCGTCCACGTCATCGCAGATGCCGTCCCCATCGGCATCCGCCGTGCAGGACCCACCGCAATCGCCAATGGCGTCGAACTGGTTTCCGTCGCAGTCGCAATCCTCGTCCGGCATGGTGGTGCACCCGCAATCGTAGATGGCACCCGGTCCATTGCACACACCGCATTCGTCGAGCTGGCCAATGCAGTCGTCCACGTCGTCACAGATGCCATCCGCGTCGGCGTCCGCCGTGCAGTCGCCATTGCACACCCCGATGGCATCGGGAGTGCCCACGCAGTCGTCGACGTCGTCACAAACCCCGTCCGCATCCGCATCCGCCGTGCAGCTTCCACCACACACGCCGAGGGCGTCGAGCTGGTTGCCGTTGCAGTCGCAATCGCCCACCGGAATGTCATCACAGCCACAGTCCCCAGTCGCACCGGGGCCATTACAAATGCCGCATTCGTCCAGTTGACCAATGCAATCGTCCACGTCATCACAAATGCCGTCGGCATCGGCATCGGCGGTGCAATCGCCATTGCAGACACCAAT
>WTID01000124.1 GCA_011522855.1 Flavobacteriales bacterium | reverse complement strand
GGGGAATGGGGGGGAAGGGACGAACTTGAGCGCATGGTCACCACGGAGAGGGAGGGAACGATGCCGACGGGATTCCGGGTCATGGGCGCTTCTGCGGGAAGTGGCAAGACCTTCCGTCTGGTCGAGGCCTACCTCGCCTGTTGCCTGACCAGTGACCAGCCTTTTCCCTTCCGGAAGATTCTGGCGTTGACCTTCACCAACAAGGCGGCGCAGGAGATGAAGGACCGCGTCGTGACCGAGATTGAGCGGATTGCGGACCGGCCATCGGACAGCGCCCACCTTCCGGGCCTGGAACAGGAGACCGGTCTGGATGCGGACGAGATCGGACGCCGGTGCCGCCGGCTCCGCGAAGACCTCAACCGCCATTACGGCGAGCTCTCCATCATGACCCTCGACAAGTTTGTCGGTGGTCTGGTGCGCGGCTTTGCGACGGACCTTCAGCTCGAGCACGATTTCAGCGTAGAGCTGGACACGTCGCGCCTCCTCGAGGCTGCCGTGGACAAGGTGCTCGAGAAGTTGGGGGTGGACGACGATCTGACCGAGCTGCTCGGCCGCTTCGTGGAGGTGGCCGTCGAGGATGACCGGGATGCCAAGGTGCGCCGCCAGCTCCTCGACATCGGCAAGGCCATCGACTACGAGCAGATGCAGCCCCTGCTCGAGCGCCTTGATGGGTGGACCCCGGCTCAATTCACGGCCATCGGACAGGCGATGAAGAACGAGGTGCAGGCCCGGAAAAAGGCCCTCATCCGCGAGGCAACGGACCTTGCCCGGGATCTGGATCAGGCGGGCCTGTATGACGCGTTCACCGGCAAATGGGTGATGAAAAGCTGGCTCCCCCGCCTCATGCTCGGCCAGGCCAAGGAGCAGGGCGTCACACTGCGCAACGGCATCGAGGACGGCATCTGGGCCAAGAAGGACGATGAGGCCTCCGAGGCGGCCATCGCTCCGTTCCACGATCGGCTCGTGGCCCTCGCGGAGCGGGAGGCGGCCATGGGGCCGGACGAACCGGGCCGGGACTTTCGGACCCGGCGAATGCTCAGCCGGCGACTGCCCCTGGTGGGCACCCTGTCGACCCTGAGGCAGGCGCATCAGGAGGTCCAGCGGGACGAGAATGTCCGGACCCTCGGCACCCTCAACCGGATGATTTCCGAGGTGATCCGGGACAATCCCGCCCCCTACATTTTCGAGCGCACCGGCGAGCGGTATGACCACATCTTCATCGACGAGTTCCAGGACACCTCGGTGACCCAGTGGCACAACCTCGCCGTGGCCGTCGGGGAGACCCTCGGGCATGGCAAACTGTCCCTGGTGGTCGGGGATGCCAAGCAGGCCATCTACCGTTGGCGCAACGGTGACCACCGTCAATTGGGTGCGCTGCCCGCCCTGGTCCTCGACGATGGCGCCCCATTGTCCCCGGCCCTGCAGGATGCCGCCGGCCGCATGGGCGATGTCATCGAGCGCGTGCCCATCGTGCAGAACTGGCGGAGTGCGCCGCAGGTGGTGGACTTCAACAACCGGGTGTTCCGCGCGTTGTCCTCGGACCTCGAGCCCTCGTTGGCGGATGTCTACGGGGATGTGGAACAGACGCCGATGAAGGCGTTTCCCGGAGGCGTGGAGGTCGAGGTGCTGGTCGAGGAGACGGCCGACGACCGCTTCGATGCAGTCTGCGTCTGGATGGAGGCGCGGATCCGTCAGGCCATGGCCGATGGATTCGCTGCCGGGGACATCGCCGTGCTCGTCCGCAAGAACAAGGAGGCCAAGCGGATGGCCGAATACCTCCTGTCCCGCCCGGACCAGATCGTGCCCTTCACCGATGAGAGCCTCGCCCTCGGCCGACACCCGGCCTCGCTGGCGGTGGTCCATCTCCTGGAGGCCATGGACGATCCGCGCGAGGCGGGACCGGTTCTGCGGTTCCTGCAGGCCCTCGGCGCCATCCGGACGCGGCAGCGGAAACCGTGGGATGAGGCCGCGTTGATTGCCAAACACCATCAGGAGATTCGAAAGCCGAGAAAGGACGGAACGGAGAAGCGGTACGGCTCGCTCGATGGTGGGGCGGTGCTCAAGGACGTGGTGCCTGGATTCGATTTGGCCTCGTGGTCGGCCCTGCCGCTGGCCGAGTGCATCGGCCGCATCCTGAATGCGCTCGGTCTCGATGAGGCGCATCCCGCCCATGCTGAGGCCCTGCTGGAGATGACGCGGGAGCGGGCGGCCCAAGATGGGGGTCGGTCGGGCTTCCTGGCCCATTGGCATCGCAAAGGGCACAAGCAGTCCATCCGCGTGCTGCCCGGTCCCGATGCCGTGCGGATCCTGACGGTTCACAAGAGCAAGGGGCTGCAGTATCCGGTGGTCATCACCCGCTTCGACGACACCCTGATTCAGGATGACCGCACCCTCATGCCGGCTTGGCTCTCCGAGGAGACCTATGGCATCCCCGGGGTCGTGGCTCCACTGAGTGCCCTCAAATCCACGGCCGCCCATGACACGTGGGAGCGCGAGCGGGACCAGCAGCGGTTCGATGAGACGAATGTGGCTTACGTCTGCACCACCCGGGCCGAGGTCCGGTTGCACGTGGTGATTGACGTGGAGAAGGCCGATTGGGCCGGGGCAGAGCCGCCCAAGCGCATTGGCCGGGCCATGGCGCGCGCCATCGACACGGCCATGGGATGTGACCTTGCCCAGAGGCCCTTTCGGACTTCGGATTTCGACGCCTCACTTCCGCTCGAGGCCGATCGTGGAGAAGGGCCGGAGATCCACAGTTTGAAGGCCTTCCGCTTCTATGGCATTTCCGGGGAGGTGATTGCCGGCCGCAAGCGCGACCTCGATCGACCGGCGCTGGGTACGATGGACGCCAAGGCCCTCGGGACGGCGGTCCACGGTCAACTTGCGCGGATCGTCCATGCAGGCGATGTGGACCGGGTGCTGGATCGGCCCTGGCCCTGGACCCGATGTTCGAGGTCGGATTGGGACCGGGTCCGCACCCTGGTCCGGAAGGTGGTGTCCGACCCGGTGATGTCGCGCTGGTTCGATGGGTCCGGGACGGTGCACAACGAGCGCGAACTCGTCGCGGCCGATGGCAAACTGGTCCGGCCGGACCGTGTGGTGCTCCGGGACGACGGGGTCGATGTCATTGACTTCAAGACCGTCACCAAGGTGACCGACGCCAAGCGAAAAAAGCATCAGGACCAGGTGAGGGGCTACATGACGGCCTTGGCCAACACCGAGACCCGACCCGTGCGGGGCTTCGTCTTCTATTGCGACACGGGGGAATGCGCCGAGGTCCAGCCCCTGTGAGGATCAGGCCTCGTGCTGGTTCAGGACGTCGTGTCC
>WTID01000201.1 GCA_011522855.1 Flavobacteriales bacterium | reverse complement strand
AAGATGAAGATGGCGATGAAGCTCATGATGGCGAGCGGCAACATGATGTACCAACCGCCGGAGAGCAGAAGTTCGAAGATGGACACGTCGCGGGTGACCACCTCACCGGTGGCCGACAGGACGTCGGAGGCACCCTCGGCCTCCTGGGCGGCGGAACCGCCGAGGGTCAGGTCCTGGATGCGGGCGAGGACGAGAAGGGGAAATTGCATGGCGTTCTCTCTGCGTTGTAGCTCAACGCCGAAGGTCGCCGATTCCGTATGCGGAGCAGGACGGGCGGGGGATGGGTTACCCTCCTCGGATTGTTTACACCGACAGGGTCAGGTGCCCATGCCGAACATCAGCCAGTACACGGCCGCACCGGCGAGGTAGCCGGCAATGGCCAGCAGGCTCATGCGCTTCATGTACCACACGAAGTCGATCTTCTCGAGGCCCATGACCGCCACACCCGCGGCCGAGCCGATGATCAGGGCGGAACCGCCCGTGCCTGCGCAATACGCCAGGAACTGCCAGAAGATGCCGTCCTGGACGAAGAAGCCCATCCACGCATCCATGGTGCCCGGCGCCGCCACCTCGTACATGCCCATCGAAGCGGCCACGAGGGGCACGTTGTCCACGATGGCCGAGAGCAGGCCGATGGCGATGTTGATCAGGTAGACGTCTCCGAGGGAATCCCGGAGCCAGTCGGCCGTGGCAATCAAGTGGCCCGCTTCCTGCAGGGCGCCCACCGCGAGGAGGATGCCCAGGAAGAACATGACGGAGGCCGTGTCGATTTTCCGCAGCACACCCACCACGCTCAGTTTGGAGCGTTCCTGATCGTTCTTGGACCGGTGGAGCACTTCAGTGGTGAGCCACAGGACGCCCAGGGAAAGCATCATGCCCATGAAGGGAGGCAGGTGGGTCACCGTCTTGAAGACCGGGACGAACAGCAGGCCACTCACGCCCATGGCGAAAATCAGGTTGCGCTCTCCTTGGGTCGTCGGATCCGCGGCTTCATCCGGATCGGTCTGGTCTGGACGGTCCACCTCGCCCTTCATCCGCATCGACATGATGCCGATGGGCACCACCATGCAGACGATGCTCGGCAGAATCAGGTGGGTCACGATGACGGGGGTGGTCAACTGGCCGCCGATCCACAGCATGGTCGTCGTGACGTCCCCGATGGGCGACCAGGCGCCGCCCGCATTGGCCGAAATGATCACCGCTCCGGCGAAGAGCCAGCGTGTGGGCTTATCCGCGATGAGCTTGCGGAGCAGGGAGATCATGACGATGGAGGTCGTGAGGTTGTCCAGCGCTGCGGAAAAAAAGAAGGTCAGGGTCGCGATGATCCAGAGCAGGCGGCCCTTCTTGCGCGTCTTGATCCGATCGGTGATGACGGCAAACCCGTTGTGGGCGTCCACCAATTCAACGATGGTCATGGCCCCAAGCAGGAAGAAGAGAATGCTCGAGATCTCCTCCATGTGGTGGAGCAACCGGTGCTCGAAGAAGACCTTCAATCCACCGTGTCCGTCACCGCCATGGCCGTGCAGGAAGTCGTGGAAGGAGTCCACCAAATGGTCAGGCGCCTGGTGCCAACCCAGGACCAGAATGGCCCAGCACAGTGTGCCCGTGATCAGGGCGCTGGCCGCCTTGTCGATGTGGAGGTTGTGCTCAAGGGCGATGAGCAGGTAACCCAGGACAAAGACGAGGATGAGGAGCGTGGCCATGTGGGCAGTGAATCAGACGAGTTGTTCGAGGGCAATGGACAAGGCCGTGGAGGACAATCCCTTGCGCTCGGGGTTTCGGGCATGGCACCGTTCCATCGCAGAGCGAATGCAGTCCGAGGTGTCCCCGAAGATCGCACCGTCTTCCAATTGAACGTCACCGTCGCCCATCAGATATCCAAACACGCGGGCCATCCCACAGTTCGCAATGAAGTCGGGAATCACGGCACAGGCGTGGTCTGCCTTCTCGGAAATGGGACCGTAGAAAATGGCCTTGTCGGCAAACGGGACATTGGCCCCGCACGAGATGACCTCGAGGCCGGCGGCCAGCATCCGGTCGAGTTGGTCCTCGGTCACGAGGCGGGACGCGGCACACGGCAGGAATACGTCCGCCCCAACATCCCAAATGGTGCGATTGACCTCTTCGAAGCTGACGAGATCGGGGGTCGACAGGGCATTGCCTTTCTTGGAGAGGAAGAGCTCACGCACCTCATCGAGGCCCATGCCGTCCGGACGGAGCAGGCCTCCGACCCGGTCGATGATGCCGGTGATGACCGCACCCCGCTGGGCCAGATACAGGGCTGCTGCGGCCCCCACATTGCCCCAGCCCTGGACGAGCACGCGCTTGCCCCGGACGGAACCGCCGAAGAGGTCGTAGAAATGGCGCACGGACTCCGCCACGCCATAGCCGGTGATCATGTCCGCCACACGGTATCGGACGCCTCCGCCATCGGGGAGGAAATCCGCCTCTTCCACCACTTTGCTGACCCCTTGGCGCAGGCGGCCGATGCGCCGCACCTTCTGGGCCTCGTCGGGCTTGAAATGGCCGTTGAAGACGCCCTCCTGGGGATGCCAGACCCCACAGGCCTCGGTCATCGGAATGACCTCGAGGCCCGCGTCGACATTGAGGTCACCTCCGGTGCCGTAATAATGCTTGAGGAGCGGAGTCACAGCCTCGTACCAGCGACGCAGGACGCCCTCTTTGCGGGGGTCGGCCGGATCGAAATCGATGCCGCTCTTCGCGCCCCCGATCTGGGGGCCGCTGACGGTGAATTTGATCTCCATCGTCTTGGCGAGGGAGATCACCTCATTGCGGTCGAGGCCCTTCCGCATCCGGGTGCCGCCACCGGCCGCACCGCCGCGCAGGCTGTTGATGACGACCCATCCTCGGGCCTCTGTTTCGGCATCCGTCCATTCGAAGACGATTTCCGGGGCGCGGACGCTGTATTGGTCGAGAAGCTCCTTCATCATCGAATCGTGTCCCCGATACATCAGGGCGTCGCGAAGGTACCGAAGAGAACCCCTCCGCAGACATCCTGTGAGGCCCCGGTCACCGTCGCCAGCGAGGTGGGTTTCCCCTGTGCCGTGCGAAGCGCCAGCCAAGCAAACGCGATGGCCTCCTTGCCATCCACCCACTCGGGCTCAGGAACCTCCAATGCCCAGCCTTTGGGCAACAGGGTGCGCAACCGCTCCGTGAGGTAACGGTGATGCGCGCCACCCCCGGTCACCAGCAAGGTGCGGTTGGCCTCCTCCACCGGATCCAGGTTGACAGTGACCGTCTGGGCCACCCACTCCACGGCTGTGGCGGAGGCATCCCGGGGGTCGGAAATTCCGTCCAGGATGTCATGCAGCG
>WTID01000039.1:1331-13267 GCA_011522855.1 Flavobacteriales bacterium | reverse complement strand
GCGTATCGCGACCGGACGCCCGAGGAGATTCGGGACTTCTCCGGGGTGACCCTGCGGGCTTCGACGGAGGGTCCTCCTCGGGTGGTCTTCGAAGCCGCTCCGCTCGGACACGACGGCTGGCACATCGCCGGCTGCCCCGTCAATGGGTCGGCGCTGGCCACCACGGGCGACCTCACGCTCGCCCTCTGGTTCACCAACGCCCAAGACACGGCGCGCATCCGTTCCGCATGGAGGCATTCCGATGGGACGTGGAGTGCGGTCACCGACCTCCAACAGGGGCCAGCCGTGGGCCGCGTGGCGGCCGCAACCGATGGCCAGGGCCGCTTTCATGGCATCTGGATGGAGCGTCGGGAGGCCGGTGCCGTCCTGGTGGGGCAATGCTGGAGCGCGGAGGGGGAGCCCCTGCTGCCCGACCCCGTTGAATTGACCGGGGTGGACGACGCCCGGGCCGGAGGATTTCCGACCGCTGTGGGACTCGACTCCGGTGGCATCGTGTTGGCCTGGACGAGCACGGGGAAGGAAGCCCGCGTGCACACGGCGCGCTGGACCCCTTCCCCGTGACCTGAAGAATCAGGCTCTTCTGTCCACCCGGGTTACTCCACCATCAATCGCACGATCTGCTGGTCGATGCCATTGCTCGCCCGGACCAGATAAATCCCGGCATCGAGGTCCGACACGTCGAGATCCATAACGAGGTCACCGCCCAACTGGCGGGTCAAGGCCACACGTCCAAGGGCATCAGTCAGTGTGACGGTCACCGGAGCCTCTCCATTCATTTCCGCTTCGATCCGGACCATGCTGCCGGCTGGATTCGGATAGACGGTGACCCCGGCGAGCACGGCGCGCTCACCAGCGCAGCTGCTCGAACTGGACTGGCCGGCTGTGAAGCTGCAGATGGGGGAATAGGCACTCTGATCCCCATTGCAGTTGGAGCGAACGTGCCATTCATAGGTCGTGCCATTGGACAGGCTCGACGCCGTGATGCTCGTCTCCGACGTGGTGGCCTCGCTGGACCAGGTTGTCGTCCCCGCGACCCGGAACTGGACCGTGTAGCTGATGGCATCGGGAACCGCATCCCACGTCAACGTCGCCCGCTTCCGCTTGATGTTCACCGCAGCCGTTCCAGCCGGGGCATCGCACGACCCCGTCGGGCAGGGGGCACAGTCAGACCCCCCGCAATCCACGCCGGTCTCGTCTCCATTCTGGACGCCGTCATCGCAGGTGGCCGGGCAGGAAGGACAGGCGGAACCGCCGCAATCAATCCCCGTCTCATCGCCGTTCTGGATGCCGTCATCACAAGTCGGCTCCGCGCAGGGAGTGCACGACCCCCCGCAATCGACCCCCGTCTCATCGCCGTTCTGGATGCCATCATCACAGGTGGGGTCGGCCGGTGCCCCGCAACCGCCGGACTGGGTAAGAGAAAACCGGGCACCACCCGAGGCGAACAGGGCGTTCATCCGGGCCGACTGTCCTGCTGTGTAGAGGTTCATGCAGGCGTCGTCGCTGTAGTCCATGTAATTCTGGACCATGTCCGTCGAGCCACAGCTCACATGGCCGAGTGCACAGCCGTAGTTGGGGCCGTCCGAGGTTGGCGTGTCGGACACGAAGTCGTCGACGCTGCAACCACCATCCCCCCAGATGTGGCGCAGGTTCAGATAGTGGCCGACCTCGTGCGTACAGGTCCTCCCCTCATCAAAGGGGAACGTGGCGGTGCCAATCGTACCGAAATACGCATAATCGCAGACCACGCCATCCGTCGCCGGATTGCCCCCTGGGAACTGGGCGTAACCAAGCAGGCCACCACTGAGGTTGCAGACCCAGATGTTGAGATAGGAGGACGGATCCCACGGAGTCAGTCCTTGGTTGCCCTTCATGGCGTCGTTGGCCTGCCAGGAGGGCTTGTTGGTGGATTTGCGGCGGATGCCATCGGTCGGGTTCCCATCCGGATCGACACTGGCGAGACAAAATTCGATCTCGGTGTCGGCTGCCTGGGACCACGTGTTGTCCGCATCGGAATTGGTGCGGCGGAAATCGGCATTGAGCACGTCGATCTGGGATTGGATCTGGGCGTCCGAGATGTTCTGGGCGCTGGTCTTGTAGACCACATTGACCACCACGGGAATCGTCACCACGGTGTTGACCCGGAGCTGCGGGTTGGTCACGTGCTCCCGGGTGAATTCCTCAATGCGATCCAGCTCTTCCTGATACTGGGGGTGCTCCTCGAGCAGCCGTTCGAGGTTGCCCATGGTGTGGCAGGTGCGCTGTTGGGCGAAGAGAGAAGACACACCGGCCAGCAGGACGGTGCACAGGAGGGTTTTGAGGTTCATCTTGGATTGGGTTGAATCGACATCCCCAAACAAGGGGACAATTCATAGCCAGCTTGTCGGAATGGGACGACAATTTCGAGTGTAGTATAATACTCGACCTTCCGGTGTACGCCCTGATCTGCTTCCCGGCCCTGCACACTTTCTGTTCCCGATTTCGGATAGCCTGAACATTCCTGATTGCACCCTGTTCCCATTACTCATTCACACAAAACTCATTCCATGCTGAAGCATACCCTTCTTCTGCCCCTCCTTTTTGTGGGGCTGATGACCCAAGCCCAGACCACGGTGGTCGATGTCGTGGTCAACAGCGAGGTCCACACGACCCTCGAAGCCGCCGTCATCGCCGCGGAGCTGGCCGACGACCTCTCCGGTGACGGACCGTTCACGGTGTTCGCCCCGACCGACGCCGCCTTTGCTGCTTTGCCCGAAGGCACCGTCGACGCCCTGTTGGCCGATCCCACCGGCGACCTCGCCAACATCCTGTTGTACCACGTCCTCGGCGCCCAGGTGCTCAGCTCGGACCTCCAAGCTGAGCAGACTGTGACGATGCTCGACGGCAATGAAGCCACCATCACCGTGGCCGACAGCACCGTGACCATCAACGGCACGGCCACTGTCACCGTGGCGGACATCACGACCGACAACGGTGTGGTGCACGTCATTGACGCCGTGATCCTCCCCGGAACCGGAGGTGGAGACGACCCGACCGTTGCGGAGATCATCGCCGGCAGCCCGGATCACTTCGTGCTCGCCGCCGTGCTCGACAGCACCGGCCTCGACGAGACCCTGTCCGGCGAAGGCCCCTTCACGGTGTTCGCTCCGACCGACGCCGCATTTGACGCCCTCGACCCGTTCTTCCTCCTCGACGTCTTGATGGACAACGAGCTTCTCGCCTCGATCCTGACCTACCACGTGGCGGGAGGCACCGTGCTCAGCACGGACCTCAGCGACGGCCAGACCATCCCCACGGTCAATGGAGCGGATGTGACGATTTCCATCGACTCCGAGGGTGTCGTGATGGTGAACGGTGTGGCCACGGTCATCGTGGCCGACCTCGAAGGAACCAACGGTGTCGTGCACGTCATCGACGCCGTCCTGACGCCTCCGGCTCCGACGCCGTCCACCGTCGTGGACATCATCGTCAACAGCCCGGACCACATCATCCTGGAAACGGCCGTCATTGCGGCTGGCTTGGCCGACGACCTCTCCGGTGAGGGGCCGTTCACGGTGTTTGCCCCGACGGACGCGGCCATTGCTGCCCTCCCGGAAGGTGCTCTTGACGCCCTGCTCGCCGACCCGACCGGCGCCCTCGCGGAGGTCCTGCTCTACCACGTCGTGGGCGCAGCCGCCCTCAGCACGGACTTGAGCGATGGCCAGATCATCACCACCCTCCAAGGCGGTGATGTCGAGATCAGCATCGACATGGGCGTCATGGTCAACGATGCCAATGTCATCGTCGCCGACCTCATCGCCGACAACGGTGTGGTGCATGTCATTGATGCCGTCCTCAGCCTGCCGACTGGCGTGGAGGATGTTGACCTCAGCGCCCTCTTCGAGGTGTACCCGAACCCGACCACGGACGCCATCCGTTGGAACGGCACGCAGGTCGATCGCCTCGAAGTCATCGATGCCCAGGGCCGCACCCGGATCGCCACGACCAACCCCGGCAACATGGTGGACCTCTCCGCCCTCGAAGCCGGCATGTTCTTCGTCGTCATTGAAGCCGATGGCGAGCGCCTTGTGAAGTCCGTGCTCAAGCACTGAGTCCGCGCCCCTTACCATTGCAAGCAAGGCCGTCCTTCGGGGCGGCCTTGTTGCATTCTGGACTGTCAGATGAACGGCGGGCAGGCCCGACTCACTTCACGAGAAACCAGGCATTGAGCAGCTTCTCGCGGTTGTAGCGCATAGTCTCGCCGGTGTCCTGGTCGATGACGTCGAACCCGGCCGCCATGCAGATGCCTTGGCCCGCTGCCGTGTCCCATTCCATGGTGGGCGCAAACCGTGGATAGCAGTCCGCCTTGCCCTCGGCCACCATGCACAGCTTGAGGGAAGACCCCTTGGAGATGGTGGCCACGTCGCCGTGCTCCTGCTTCAACTCCTCGATGAAGGCCTCGGTCTCGGGCGAGAGGTGGGAGCGGCTGGCCACGGCGGTAAAGGGACGGTCGCCCTTCGGTAGGGGCAGGATGCCGGCTCCGGCCATGGCCGCAGCGGGGTCCACCGACTGATCGGCGGGACATTGGGCCTTGCGGGCGCCTTCTCCTTCTGCGCCCACATAGAGCTCACCGGTGACCGGGACATAGATGACCCCGAGGACAGGCACGCCATCGCGGGCGAGCGCGATGTTGACCGTGAATTCGCCATTGCGCTTGATGAACTCCTTCGTTCCGTCAATCGGGTCCACGATCCACAGTTCGGACCAACCGGAGCGCTCCTCGTAGGGCATGTCCCGCCCCTCCTCACTGAGGACGGGAATGCCAAGGGGATCGAGGTGCCGGACGATGACCTCGTGGGAGGCGATGTCCGCGCGGGTCAGCGGCGAGTCATCCCCCTTGACGGTCACATCGAAGTCGCCGCTGTGGTAGATCTCGAGGATGGCCCGGCCCGCCTCGACGGCGGCCCGGATGGCGGTGTCACGCAATGTGTGCATGGCGCGAAAGTACGGTGGCCGTGGAGGGTTCAGCCTCCGGCATACAGTCCCGTCAGGACCTCGGACTCGGAGGACCAGCTGAGGGCTTCTGCCGCTTTGGCCAACCCCGGCTGGAATCCCTCCACCCCCCGCTCCTGCAGGTCGAGGAGGGCCTGTCTCCACCCGTCCGCATCATCCTGCATCACGACGCTTCCCGCCCCGAACTCCTCGATGAGGGATCGGCAATCGGGCAGGTCATTCGACAGCACCGGCACCCCGGCAAGGAGGTATTCGAACAGCTTGTTGGGCAGACAATAGAGATAGCTCAGGCACGTCGGTTTGACCGAGACCAGCCCGACATCCGCACTGCGCGTGTGGGCCAACACGTCCTCATACGGAACGGCGGGATGGACGTGGACATGGGGCAAGTCGGCCGCCGCCGCATCGACCAGAGACTGGAGCGGGCCATAGCCCATCAAGACGAGGTGGATGCCGCTGTCCTCCAGGCCCTGCATGGCCTCGAGGGCCGTCTCCAGGCCCCGGTTGTGGGTGAACGCGCCCTGGTAGAGGGCGATGAAGCCGTCTTGTGGAATGCCAAATCGGATGCGGAAGCGGTCGGACGTCTCTCCGTCCGCGGCCGGCTTGGGCTCGGGAATGTTGCGCACGAGATGGACCTCAGGAAGGCCATGGTGGGCATAGCGCTCGCGGTAGGCGGCCGCGATGGATGGGCTCACCGTGATGACCGCCTCCGCCTTGCGGATCATCCGCCGCTCGAGCCAGGCCACCATTTTCCGTTCGACGGCCGGCTTGGCGTTGCGCTCCGCCTCGAACTCATGGCAGTCGTAGATGAGCCGGAGTCGGGGATTCAGCCGCTGGGCGCACCATCCGAGGACGAAGGCCTCGATGTCGTTGCAATGCCACGCGTCGACG
This sequence comes from Flavobacteriales bacterium, assembly GCA_011522855.1. Classification (GTDB taxonomy): domain Bacteria; phylum Bacteroidota; class Bacteroidia; order Flavobacteriales_D; family Sanyastnellaceae; genus UBA8752. The sequence continues at coordinate 7,384 of WTID01000039.1, read as the reverse complement.
GTGCGCCAGCGCCACACCACCCGCAGGGCGAGCTCGGCCATCTTGAGCACGCCGAAGACCGTGCCCCGTGGCAAGGCCGAGGTGGCGACGCGGGTGCGCACGACGTTCCATTCCCCCCGCCCCTCTTCCATCGGTAGGCCTTCCTTGTGCAAGGCCACGACCGTCACGTCATGTCCGGCCCCGGCCAGGCTTTCGGACACCTTGAGCACCCGATTGTCGCGGGTGAAATCGTTGAGGACAACGTTGGCGATCCTCATCGGCCGTGACGCAAGACGGCGGTGACGAGCACCGCGAGGTTCAACACATAGTAGCCGCACTTGGCCCAGACGATGCCCACGAGGGCACCCCATTCGCCTCCGCCGAACCACTCAGGATGCAACGTCCCCAGTGCCCAACCCAGGCCTACGGCCAACAGGTGAAGCCCATCGAGCCATGTGATCCAGCGGGGCTTGCGCACGCGGTGAAACAGGGCACCGAGGCCGGCCGTCATGAAATTCAGGACAAACCACGGGGTCAGGATGCGTACCACGTCCATCGCACCGTACCACTCGGCTCCGAAGAGCCAGGCCGTTGTGTGGTCCGGGGCGAGCATCACGGCCGTCCAGACGAGGGCCGAAGCCGCGGCAAAGGCCACCAGCGCCCTCAAGAACAGCGCCCGGAGCGGGGCTCCATCCTCTACTTCAGTCGAGCCTTGGAAGAGAACGGGAGCCGAAGACGTGGCCAACAGGGAGAGCGGCTGCATGACCATTCGACGGGCCAGGCCCATCATGCCCAGCAGCACCGGGCCCAACGTGGCTCCGATGAGCAGAACATGCAGCCATTGGGCGAGGCGGTTCATCGCACTGCCGGCCAGCACCCAGGTCGGGTAGTCTCGGTGCTCGGCCAGCACGGCGTCGTCCTTGATCCGGTGCCACGCCCACGTGTCGCGCACCATGTCCGTGAGGCCGCGGCGCAGGGTGGCCCAACGGACCCCGATGCCGACGGCTGAGCCCCACACAAGTCCTGTCATCGACAGCGGTCCGGCCAAGGCGAGCTTGACCCCTTCGGACGCCAGAGGGCCGGCGGCTTGGGCCGTGGCCACCTTGCCTGCGTCGGCCTTGCGGTGATGCCAATACTCCAGCAGGCGCCCATGGGCTGCGAAGGCGCAAAACAGTGGCAAGGCATAGGCCACGAACGTCCAATGCTGCAGGCCATACCGCCCTGACACCCAAGGAGCCGACAGGGTGGCGAGGACGAAGACGGCGAAGACCGTGATGCCCACGGCGCGTTGGCCGGCAGCGAAGAGGACGCGCGCTTCGGCCTCCGCCTTCGGCAGCATGAGTGCCTGCTCGTATTTGCCCGTGCCGAGCACGGCCGCGATTCCGGTGACGAGCGCAAACATCTCCAGGTGGGCGAACGCCTCGGGCGAGTACAGCCGGGTGAGGATGAACGCGGCGGCGATCGTCACGAGTTGGCCCGCGAGTGAGCCTCCCAGAAGGGTGGCCATCCGCTTCAGCATGACCGGGTCGATTTGCCTGCGCTCCGCACGGCGCCGAAGGTAGTACTCCCCCTCAAGCTCGGCCCGTCCCCTACCTTCCGGGCATGCACGCCATTTCGCTCACCGAGAAGTTCGGTCTGTTCGAGGAACAATGGACCCCGAAGATCATTGCCCAGCTCAACGGCCAGGACGTCAAGCTCGCCAAGATCCAGGGGGAATTCCTCTGGCATGCACACGATGAGCAGGACGAACTGTTTCACGTCATCCGGGGGCGGATGACCATGGAGTTCCGGGATCGGAAGGTGGAGGTCGGACCGGGTGAGATCATCGTCGTGCCGAAGGGGGTCGAGCACCGGCCCGTCACGGACGAGGAGGTATGGATTCTGCTGTTCGAGCCACAGAACATCCACCACACCGGAGGCGTGGTCTCGGACCGGACCGTCGAGCGGTCCGAATTCATCTAGGCGACTCGCATAAGACGGGAATCGGCTGGCGGATGGGTCCGAGCCGTCAGTCGTGCTTGACCTTCACGTCCTCACCGAGCATCTCCTTGATCTCGGTGATGACTCCGACGGGCAGTGGATTGCCCTTGATGTCGACGGTCTTGAGCTCCGCACATTGGCTGAGGGAGGCCGGGAGACCGGTGAGGTCATTCTTGCCGACGAAGAGCTTCTTGAGGGAGCCCAGATTGCCCAGACTCTCAGGCAGGGCGGCCAGGGCATTGCGTTGCGCAACGAGGGTGTGCAATCCGCTGAGTCGGTCGATGTCCATGGGCAGGGCGCCAAACTCCATCCCACTGATGTCGAGGTAGACCAGGTTGGGAATCTCGAGGATTTCCTCAGGAAATGGCCCCCCAACCAAGTCCGCGTCGAAAATGGGACTGAGCTGGAGCATCATGCCGCCAATGGTCTGTTGGAGTCGCCCACCAAGGCGTTGGGCCATGGTAACCTCACTCGCCTCACCTGCCGCTGCCTCCGGACTCCCGGCCACGGCTTCCGCCTCCCACTTCTCGATCTGGCGCCCGATTTCACCGAAGCGGTCCACGGGCTTCACCATCTCCACGTCCTTGTTCTGGGATCGCTTGCCCACCACATTCTTGATGTCGGGGGCCTTCTCCGTCTCCGTCTCAGGGTCCCACGCAAACGAGCCGTTGGCGGCGAGGGCGCGGCGGCGCTTCATCAGGCGGTTCTGTAGACCGTCCAAAAAAGCCTTCTCCTCACCCCCCGGCAACACGAGGGCGCGGGCATCCGAGATGGCCTGTGCACAGTCGGAGAACTCATTGCGGTAGAGGTGGGCCTGGGCAAGGTTCAGGTAGAGTCCGAGTGCCACGGCACGGGTGACCTGCGCCTTGCGGTCGGTGAAGTCCACCTTGTCCGCCCACTTCCGCCACGTCTCAATCGGGCTGGACAACCCATCCAGATAGGCGTTGTCCCACGCCTCCAGCGCCACGTCCCGGGCCGCATCCAACTCGGGATAATCATGCTTGCCCTTCCCTGAATACATCGCAACCTCCACCTTTCCCTCAAGGAAGAACAGCCTCGTCTCCAGCTCGTCGATGACATTGCCCAGTTGTCGGAGGACCGCCTTCCGGCGGAAGAACCGGGCCCCTTCCTTCCCTTCCAGTCCCTTCCTCACCGCCTCCTCACTGTCGAACCTCAGACTGGACTTCGAGTAGGAAAAGCTGCCTTTGCTCGACTCGATGATGGAGATCTTCTCGTTGCCGTAACGGATGGTGAGGGGGACGTCCACTTCAAAAGCATCCCAGACCTCGCCATCCGAATCAGAGATGCGCACCCGCATCGGAAGGGTACAGGGAACATTGGCCCAATGGGTCAGCTCTTCACTGCCTGATTTGACCGCTTCCGAGGCGAACCGGGGAAAGCCTTGGTCTTCGGGGCCGATGGCCACATCCACGATGACCGTGGGAGCCACATCGACCACCTCGGACTCTCCTCCCACCGTGAAATATTTCATGCCGCTCAAGCGCTCCCCACTGGACTTGAGCAGGTCCATGTTGCCGCCATAGCGCCGCAGGTCCTCCAGGGTAAAGAATGCAGGGTCCGCATGCAGGTTGAACGCGATCCGCTGGGCGGCTTCGGCAGGAATGGTGGGAAACTGGACCACCTCAATCTTGGTGGTCTTTCGGCTGGACTTTTGGGCCGACGAGGGGGCCACCAGCAACAGGCACAGCGTGGCAAGGGTCAGGAATCGAATCATGGAAGACGGCAGAACGCCCACAAGATGTCCAATTCCCGGGCTCCCGACCCAACTTTGCCCCTCAGAATTTTCCCATGATGGACACCTTGAAAGCCTTCGGGCTCGCCGGCTTCCTCTTTTTCCTGATCAAAGGGTTGATGTGGCTCGTGCTGTTTGCCCTCGTGGCGCGGGGCGTGGTGTCCAAGGACAAGGTGGACCGCTTCCGTCAGCGGTTGCGTTTCCGGAAGGGAAAACGCGGCTGAGCGATCACTTCCGCTTCCGGCGGGGCACAAGGCGGATGGACCCCCCGTCGGGCAGGTCCATGGACTCGGCGCCTCCATCGAAATGGGACAGCACGTCCTCTCCTTTGAGGCCGGGACGCACATCCAAAATGCACTGCACATCGTCGCACGTCACTTCCGGCAGACCCTCAGCGTCGAGCACGAGGTAGCTGCGGCCCTCCTTCCTGTCGCGGAGGCGCTGGTCGTGGGAAACGGGCGGGGTGTAGACGGCGTCGCGGGTCTGACGCAACTCATTCAGGGAGCGGCTTTTCATGCTGTGCTGTTCTTCGGTTCTGTCTCAAAGATAAGTCGCAATGGCCACGTTTTCAACCACTTACAAGTGTACTTTGGACACGATTTCAGCCCAAAGCCCTCATTTTCAGAAGGTCGCCTCGTGACCTCCCGCCGTCCAGCAGCGCGGCCTGGGCCTTACCTTAAAGTCCACCAATGACTGATGCCAAAACCCAAGGTCGGGAGACCGTTTCCCCCTTTGCCTGGAGTGAACTCCGTCCGGACCTTCTTCCCATTGCGCTGTTCGGTGCCGCGACCCTCTTCATTGCGTTTGCGGAAACCGGAGAGGCCTACGATCGGCACTGGACGACGGCTTGGCTCCTGACGGGACTGGCCACAGTCGGCCTGGCTGGGGCCAAGCTCATCCGACTCACCCATCCGATGTTGTGGAGTGCGGGCATGCTGGTTCTGCTGATGCAAGGGTTCCGCGGTGGGTGTGAACGGTGGGAAGTCCTCGCCCTGTGGGGCTGGCTGTGGACCTCGATGTGGACCCTTCCCGTGGACCGCGGTCGGTTCTGGCAAGGCGCCAAGGCCCTGCCGCTGGTCGCCCTGCTCATCGGAGGGCTGATGCTGTTGCACGCGGTCAAGCAGATGTGGCATGGCCAATGGGACCATGGCGCTTCCTACGCCATGAGCCTCCCCTGGGCCCATCGGAACATTGCGATGGAAGCGCTCTTCGCCATGTGTGTCCTCGGCGGTCACATCTCCAAGGAACGGTGGCTGCGTTGGTGGGGGTTCATTGTCCTCCTCGCCCTGGTCTACCAGGTTCGGAGCGTCCTGCTGGCCAGCGCCTTGTGGATGCTGTATTCGCTGTGGACCTCAGGCATGGCCACCCGGCTGGTCAAGCGGGCCTTCCTCGGGGCGACCTTGCTCTTCGTCCTCGTCCAGGTGGTCTGGAACCTGCTCCCCCAAGAACAGCGCATCGAGCACTTCCGGACCCTTCCGGACATGGTGAAGAGCCTGGACATCCGGTACAACCTTGGGGCCGCCGAAAGCTCCTCGATCCGACTCAAATTGTGGGATTGGACGCTCGATCATGCGCAGCCTTTCGGAGCGGGGCTCGCCTCCTGGCGGGACGACGCCGAAGGCTGGGTCAATGTGGCCAACAACAGCTGTGGGGAGGGCATCCGCCGCGCCCACTCGGAACTGCTGCAGTGGAGCTATGAGCTCGGTTGGATTCCACTGCTGCTCCTCATCGGACTGTGCTGGCCCCTGCGGCAGAGTCTCGGCCGCTGGGCCTGGTTCACCCTGCCGTTCATCGCCTTCACCTTCCCGGCGGAGCGGGCGGAAATCCTGTGGCCGTTTGCCGTCCTTGGCTGGTGGCTCAAGTCCCAATTCCCGCCCGACGACTCCCCCCGCGTCGCGCCCCGCGCCGTGCTCATTGGCGCGGCCTCCGCGCTGCTGCTGCTCATCGGCAGCTGGGTCACGGCCCAGAATGCCATTGGCCGGGTGCTGCGGCAGTCCGGCACGTTCAAGGTCGACTGGTCCTCGACGGAAGAACTGTGCATCGGTCTCCACCCCAAAGACGTCGCCCTCAATCACAGTGAGGTGATCCGGGCCATGAGCGCCTACAACCAACGGCGTCCCAATCAGGGCAAGGCGATCCTCGACGCCCACCTCGATGCGCACCCGCGGTGTATCTCCGGCCTTCGCGTCCAGCGCAAGGCAGCCGGGCTTCCGACCGACCCCGCCTCCATGTGCACCGCTGTCGATGCAGTCCTCGAGGGCACCCGTTGAGCCCCGGCGATTCCGGGGGCATTGACCAAAATCATTGCCCTCTCTCCTCTATCGCGGGCTAGCTTCGAGGG
>WTID01000039.1:0-1231 GCA_011522855.1 Flavobacteriales bacterium | reverse complement strand
GGGCATTGACCAAAATCATTGCCCTCTCTCCTCTATCGCGGGCTAGCTTCGAGGGAAACAACCGCCGAATTCTTCCTGAAGATTTCGGCCCCTGACACCACTCGCCACAATGAAAACGATTTGGCAATCCGGCCTGTTCCTGGCCCTCTTCTTCTTCTCCCTCACCCCCCTCAGCGCCCAGCAGGATCCGTACATCTGTGCGACCCTGTCCTCCGGCATCCGACACTGCGGCACCCTCGTCGCGGACGATGGGCGGGAAATCACCCTCAACACCCCCGATAAAGGCAAGGTCATCGTTCCGAAAAGTGACATCGTCAGCATGGATGAGGCTCCCGAAGGGACCACCTCGAAGGCCATGACGGACAGCCCCGACCGGGTCTATGATGCCGTCCGATCGGCCCAAGCCACCCGATACAATTATGCGCCGTCGGCCATCCCACTGAACAAAGGGGAAGGCTACTCTCACCTCAACCCGCTGGGCTTCAACGTCACGGTCGCCCCCGTCCGCAACACCATGGCGGGCCTCTCGGTCAGCTGGTTCGGCCTCGGGGCCAACCTCAAGCAATCCTTCCAACTCTCGGACAAGGTCTGGACCTCCGTGGGCGGACAGGCCACCCTGAGCTGGGGCGATTACGGCATCGGTCGCTCCACTGCTTTTGCGAACGCCACCTATGGAGACGAGCAGACCCACATCACGGTCATCGGAGGCACCAGCCTCGGCGGTGACATCGACGGCATGACCCCCATCCTCGGTGCTGCCGCTTCCATCGCCGTCTCGGACCGCGCCTGGGTCATCACGGAGAACTACTTCGGAGACAATCCCCTGACGGACCAATTCAACAGCGTGTTCAGCCTGGGCATCCGCCGGTACAAGCTGAGCAAGAACCGCCTCACGGACATCTCCGCCATCCTCGCCGAGCGCGACAACGGCAGCCTCATCCCCTTCATTTGGCTGGGGTGGACCTGGCCGTTCTGAGTCGGACTCAGTCGGACTTCGGGCCGAGGAGCCCCAGCACCGCGAAGGGCACCGTGGCGTCGATCATGTGGGCCCAGATGTCGGGGTTTTTGAACCAGATGAAATTGCTGTAGGGGAAGAACATGAAGCCCACCCAGCCTGCGGCCACGGTCAGCATCAGGCGCTTCTTGAGGCTCCCGTCCGACAGGTTCCGCATCATCCAGAACAGGAGGAAGGCGGTCAGCAGGTTCATGAACAGGCTGCGGCCGAGGTTGG